>JAJQET010000240.1 GCA_021201515.1 Clostridiales bacterium
ACAACCGCCCCATCGACGGGAAGGTCTACATTGACGACGCCATGAAGGCCAGCATGGAAGCCTATTTGGCGCAGTACGGCGCAAAGGCGTAAGCCGTCCGCGCACCCACGCAGTTCACCACGGGAGGTGAATCCCCTTGCCCCTTTTCAAAGTACACGCCCCCTTTGAACCCTCCGGCGACCAGCCGGAGGCCATTGCCGCCCTGGCCCAGGGGGTGGAGCTGGGGCTGGATGAGCAGACCCTGCTGGGGGTCACTGGCTCCGGCAAGACCTTTACCATGGCCAAGGTCATTGAGCAGGTGCAGCGCCCCACCCTGGTGCTGGCCCACAACAAGACCCTGGCCGCCCAGCTCTGTGCGGAGTTCAAGGAGTTCTTCCCGGAGAACGCGGTGGAGTACTTCGTTTCCTACTACGACTACTATCAGCCGGAGGCCTACATTCCCCACACCGACACCTTCATTGAGAAGGACGCCAGCGTCAACGATGAGATTGACCGGCTCCGCTCCTCCGCCACCTCTGCCCTGTTTGAGCGGGAGGATGTAATCGTGGTGGCCTCCGTCTCCTGCATCTACGGCCTGGGCGACCCCATCGACTACAAGAACATGGTCATCAGCCTCCGCACCGGCATGGAATATGACCGGGACGCCCTGCTGAGCAAGCTCATCGAAATTCGCTATGAGCGCAACGACATCGCCTTTGACCGGAATATGTTCCGCGTCCGGGGGGACACGGTGGAGATTTTCCCGGTGTACGCCAGGGACCACGCCATCCGCGTGGAGTTCTGGGGGAACGAAATCGACCGCATCAGCGAAGTCAACGTGGTCACCGGCGCCCCCACCCGCATCCTGAACCATGTGGCCATCTACCCCGCCAGCCACTACGTCACCTCCAAGAAGAAGCTGGACAGGGCGCTGGTGGAAATCGAAAAGGAGATGTGGGAGCGGGTGGCCTTTTTCGAGGCCCAGGGCAAGGCGGTGGAGGCCCAGCGCATCCGCCAGCGCACCCAGTACGACATGGAGATGATTCGGGAGCTGGGCTACTGCCAGGGCATCGAGAACTATTCCCGGGTGATTTCCGACCGGCCTGTAGGCTCCCCGCCGCTGACGCTGCTGGACTATTTCCCGAAGGATTTTCTGATGTTCATTGACGAGAGCCACGTCACCCTCCCCCAGGTGCGGGCCATGTACAACGGCGACCATCAGCGGAAAACCACCCTGGTGGACTACGGCTTCCGCCTGCCCTGCGCCTATGACAACCGCCCCCTGAAATTTGACGAGTTTGAGGCGCGCATCAATCAGGTGATATACGTCTCCGCCACCCCCGGCAGGTACGAGCAGGAGCGCTCCGGCCAGGTGGTGGAGCAGCTCATCAGGCCCACCGGCCTGCTGGACCCGGAAATCGAGGTGCGCCCGGTGGAGGGCCAGATTGACGATCTGATCGGGGAAATCAACCTGCGCATCGAGCGGAAGGAGCGGGTGCTGGTCACCACCCTGACCATCAAAATGGCGGAGGATCTGACGGAATGCCTCCGCTCCTCCGGCATCAAGGCAAAATATATGCACCACTCCATTGAGACCATTGAGCGGACAGAGATGATCCGCGACCTGCGGCTGGGCACCTTTGACGTGCTGGTGGGCATCAACCTGCTGCGGGAGGGGCTGGATATGCCGGAGGTCAGCCTGGTGGTCATTCTGGACGCGGACAAGGAGGGCTTTCTGCGCTCCGGCACCTCCCTGATTCAGACCATCGGACGGGCCGCCCGGAACGCCCAGGGCAAGGTCATTCTCTACGCCGACACCGTCACCCCCTCCATGGCCTACGCCATGGACGAGACCGCCCGCCGCCGGGAGAAACAGGACGCCTACAACAAGGCCCACGGTATTGTTCCCAAAACCATCAGGAAGGATGTGCGGGAGCTGCTGGAGATCTCCAGGGCGGTGGAGGACACCGACGATTTCAGCGGCAAGCAGATGACCCAGGCCGAGATCAGGGCCGCCATCGACCGTCTGGAAAAGCAGATGCGCAAGGCTGCCCAGCAGCTGGAGTTCGAACTGGCCGCCGCGCTGCGGGACCAGATCATCGAGCTGCGGGGAAAATTAAAGAAATGACGGAACAAGGTAATACATCACCGCCTATCCGTAAGAGTTTGCGATTGGACAGTTGGAATTATGCTGCAAAGAGTGCATATTTTATCACAATTTGCACGAGAAACAGGGAATGTATATTTTGGGAAAAGGAGCCTGCTCTCCCAAATCACCGTAGGGGCGCACAGTGTGCGCCCGCTGCTGCGGTTCCCTTAAATGCTACCGGACGATTGGTGCGCTTTGCTATTCAACAAATCCCCTCTCATTATCCCACTGTATCGGTAGACCGTTTTGTCATCATGCCCAACCATATTCACATGATTTTATGGATACAGCAGGAGGAAACGTCAGCCGGGCGCACACTGTGCGCCCCTACTAGAGCGTGAAGCCTAAATCTTTGTCTTTTTGTAGGGGCGGCCCTTGGCCGCCCTGGGTAAGCAGGCGGTTTTTGCGGGCGGCCGAGGGCCGCCCCTACACACGCGGGTGCAAAAACAGAAACTATTTTCCTGCCTGAACAGCATCACGGGCAATTCCGGTGGCATTTTGCGATGGTTAAATGAAGTAAAGTTTTTGTTTTCACGGTCTACTACGGTTTCCAGGATTGTTAAGCAGCTAAAGGGAACCATTACAAAACAACTGGGCTATTCTGTCTGGCAAAGGTCTTTTTATGACCATATTCTGCGCAACGAGGACGACTATCTCCTCACAGTTCAATATATTGATGAAAACCCACTCAAATGGGAATTTGACCCCTGCCATCCCCCAACCGTCCAGCGGATTCCCTGAATTGAAAGCCAAGGAGCTTTACCATTCATGCAAGACCATATTTATGTAAAAGGCGCACGCGCCAACAACTTAAAAAACGTGGACGTCTCCATCCCACGGGACAAGCTGGTGGTCATCACCGGCCTGTCGGGGAGCGGGAAGTCCTCCCTGGCCTTCGACACCATCTACGCCGAGGGCCAGCGGCGGTATGTGGAGAGCCTGTCCTCCTACGCCCGGATGTTCCTGGGCCAGATGGACAAGCCGGATGTGGACTACATTGACGGCCTCTCCCCCGCCATCTCCATCGACCAGAAAACCACCTCCAAAAACCCCCGCTCCACTGTGGGCACGGTGACGGAGATTTACGACTACCTGCGGCTCCTCTGGAGCCGGGTGGGCACCCCCCACTGCCCCAACTGCGGTAAGGAGATTCAGCAGCAGACCATCGACCAAATCGTGGATCAGGTGATGGCTCTGCCGGAGGCCACCCGGATTCAGGTCATGGCCCCCGTCATCCGGGGGAAAAAGGGAGAGCACGCCAAGGTCTTTGAGGACGCCCGGAAGTCGGGCTATGTCCGGGTGCGGGTGGACGGCAGCCTGTATGACCTGTCCGAGGACATCCCCCTGAACAAGAACCAGAAGCACCACATTGACGTGATTGTGGACCGGCTGGTGGTGCGGCCTGACATCACCCGGCGGCTCACCGACTCCTGCGAAACCGCCAGCAAGCTGTCCGGCGGGCTGGTGGTGGTGAACCTGGTGCGGGAGGACAGGGACCTGACCTTCTCCCAGAACTACGCCTGTGAGGACTGCGGCATCTCCATTGAGGAGCTGTCCCCCCGTGCCTTCTCCTTCAACGCCCCCTACGGGGCCTGCCCCACCTGCTCCGGTCTGGGCAGCCAGTTAAAGGTGGACCCGGACCTGGTGATTCCCAATAAGGAGCTGTCCATCGCGGACGGCGCCATTCAGGCCACCGGCTGGAACAAAGTGAAGGGGGGCTCCATCGCCAAGATGTACTTTGACGCCCTCAGCGAGGAGTATGATTTTGACTTGGCCACCCCGGTGAAGAAGCTGCCGAAAAATATCCTGGACGTGGTGCTTTACGGTACGAAGGGCAAAAAGCTGAAGCTCCACTACGACCACGCCAGGGGCAAGGGCACCCTGTTCCAGCCCTGGGAGGGCATTGTGCCCAACCTGAAGCGCCGGTATCAGGAGACCGCCTCTGATGCCTCCAAGTCCGACATTGAGGACTGCATGAGCGAGTGCCCCTGCCCCGACTGCCAGGGCCGCCGCCTGAGAAAAGAGGTGCTGGCGGTGACGGTGGGCGGGCTGAGCATTGACCAGTTCTGCGGCCTCCCGGTGAAGGAGGAGCTGCAATTCATGCAGGAATTGCGGCTGACCCATCAGCAGCAGCTCATCGGCGCGCAGATTTTGAAGGAGATTCAGACCCGGCTGGGCTTTCTGAACTCCGTGGGGCTGGGCTATCTGACCCTGTCCCGGAAGGCGGCCACCCTGTCCGGCGGCGAGAGCCAGCGCATCCGCCTGGCCACACAGATCGGCAGCTCCCTGATGGGGGTGCTGTATATTCTGGACGAACCCTCCATCGGCCTCCATCAGCGGGACAATGACCTGCTGTTGGGCACCATGAAGGACCTCCGGGACCTGGGCAACACCCTGTTGGTGGTGGAGCATGACGAGGACACCATGCGCTCCGCCGACTACCTCATCGATGTAGGGCCGGGGGCCGGCATCCACGGCGGCGAAATCGTGGCCGCCGGCACGGTGGAGGACGTGATGAACACCCCCGGCAGCCTCACCGGGGACTATCTGGCGGGGCGGAAGAAAATCGCCCTCCCCTCCGCCCGGCGGCCCGGCAGCGGCAAATGGCTCACCGTCCGGGGGGCCACGGAGCATAACCTGAAGCATATCGACGTGAGCATCCCCCTGTCCACCTTCACCGTGGTCACCGGGGTTTCCGGCAGCGGCAAGTCCACCCTGGTGAACGACATCATTCACCGCCGGCTGGCGGCCGACCTGAACCGGGCCAAGTGCCGCAGCGGCAGGCACGAGGCCATTGAGGGGGAGCAGTATCTGGACAAGGTCATCTGCATCGACCAGAGCCCCATCGGACGCACCCCAAAGAGCAACCCCGCCACCTACACCGGCCTGTTCACCGACATCCGCGACCTGTTCGCCGCCACGCCGGCCGCCAAGAGCCGGGGCTATAACGCCAGCCGCTTCTCCTTCAACGTGCGGGGCGGACGGTGCGAGGCCTGCCAGGGGGACGGCCTGATTAAAATCGAGATGAACTTCCTGCCGGATGTGTACGTCCCCTGCGAGGTCTGCAAGGGCAAACGCTACAACCGGGAGACGCTGGAGGTCCGCTACAAGGGCAAAAACATCTATGAGGTGCTGGACATGACGGTGGAGGAGGCCATGGGCTTCTTTGAGGCCCTGCCAAAAATCCACCACCGGCTGGAAACCCTATACGATGTGGGGCTGGGCTATATCAAGCTGGGCCAGCCCTCCACCACCCTGTCCGGCGGCGAAGCCCAGCGGGTGAAGCTGGCCACCGAGCTCTCCAAGCGCTCCACCGGCAAGACCTTCTATATTCTGGACGAGCCCACCACCGGCCTCCACACCGACGACGTGCGCCGCCTCATCGACGTACTCCAACGGCTGGTAGACGGGGGCAACACGGTGCTGGTCATTGAGCACAACCTGAACGTCATCAAGTGCGCCGACTACCTCATCGACCTGGGGCCGGAGGGCGGCGACCAGGGCGGGCAGATTGTCTGCACCGGTACGCCGGAGGAGGTGGCCGCCTGCCCGGCGTCCTTCACCGGGCAGTATCTGGCTCCCATCTTACAGCGCGACAGGGAGTAAATCATGAATTATATGGAACAATTTCAGATGCAGCAAATCGGCCTGGCCTATGACGAGTTCCGGCCGGAGTTCGCCGCCAGGCTGTTCCCCGGCGGGCTGGAGGAGGCCGCAGGGCTGGCAAAGCGTCTGGCCCCCCTCCTCTTCCCCAACACGGACTGGGTGGCGGAGCACTACCAGACCTGTTTTCAGTTCTACAGCACCTACGCTCTGGACCGGCTGATGGGCTACAATGACAGCTATGCCGAGCAGGACTGCAAAAACAAGTTCATCGGCCTGTCCCCCCTGACGCTGCACTGCGCCGTGGAGCACTGTCAGGCCCAGCTCTGCCGGGCCTTCCCCACCCTGTCATAGCGAAACCGCTCAAAAAGGCTGCTTTCTCCACGATTTCCCCACAACAGAAAGGAATGACTCCACACCTATGATTGCTGCGCTCCAGGGCCTGTGGGCCTGGTTCACCTCCACCATCGCCGGTAAGGTGCTGATTTCCTGTTTCGTCTCCATGCTGCCGGTGGTGGAGCTGCGGGGAGGCATCCCCATCGCGGTGGGATTTGGCCTCGCGCCAAAGCTTGCCATCCCCATCTGCATCATCGGGAACTGCATCCCAATCATCCCCATTCTGGTGCTGTTCCAGCGGGTGCTGCGGTGGATGCGCCACCGGGGCGGCGTGGTGGGCCGCTTCGCCCTGTGGCTGGAGCGGCACTGCACGAGGCACCGGGACTTTCTGAACCGCTATGCCGGGGTCGCCCTGTTCGTCCTGACCGCCGTTCCCCTCCCCGGCACCGGGGCATGGACCGCCTCCATGCTGGCCGCTCTGGCCGGGGTGCGCATCCGCAACGCCGCCCCCGCCATCACTCTGGGGGTGCTTGCCGCCGGGGGCATTGTCAGCGTCGTCAGCTATGGGGTGGCGGCGATGTTTTAGAGAACCCCGAAACCGTTCTCAGCTTCTACAAGAGCGCAAACCCCGAATCTTTACGTTTCTGTAGGGGCGGCCCTCGGCCGCCCGGGGCAAGCAGGCGGTTTCTTCGGGCGGCCAGGGGCCGCCCCTACAGAAAAGGAAGCGTTAGCCTTCCCAATCTATTATGCGCAACCCTCCCCTAAAGTGCATAGGATACTCCGGGGGTGAGAATGAATGCTGACTGCATTGCTGGCGCTGGGGGCGGCCTTTGGCCTGTGCTGCCTGGTGTGGATGATTTACGGCTGGCTGCTGCTGTCCGGGGGACGGGACTGTGCCGTCTCTGTCCGGCTCTCTGCCGCCGGGGACGGGGTAAAGGCAGAGGCCACGCTCCGGGCATTGGGGTGGCTGGCCGCCTCCGGCCTGCTGCGGGGCCGCATTGAGGTGACGGACGGCGGTCTGACGGAGGAAGGGCGGGCCCGCATGCTGCGGGCCGTCCGGGGGAAGCCCCACATATTGTTGATACGAAGGCTGCAGGAGGATTCGGAGCGCCATTGAATCTCCCACGCGGCATGAGGATGGTGAACGCAAATGGCGAATACGGAACAGGAACAGCTGGAGGGCACCGTCTCCGCCGTGATTTTTCAGAATCAGGAGAACGGCTACTCCGTGCTGCGGCTGAAGCCCGGCCACGGGGAACCCGTAACGGTGGTGGGCGTCCTGCCGGGGGTCTGCACCGGGATGCGCCTGCTGCTGGAGGGCAGCTGGCAGAGCCATCCCAGCTATGGCCGCCAGTTCCGGGCAGAGCGGGGGGAGCAGCAGCTCCCCACCGAGACGGACGCCATTCTGGCCTACCTCTCCGCCGGGGTCATCAAGGGCATCGGCCCCAAGCTGGCCAAAACGCTGACCAGCGCCTTCGGCACCCGCACCTTTGAGGTGCTGGAATCCCATCCGGAAAAGCTGGCGGAAATCAAAGGGGTCTCCATGAAAAAGGCCAGGGCCATCCAGTCTGAATTTCTGCAAAAGGCGGGGATGCGCTCTCTGCTGGAGTTTCTCTCCCAGCACAGCCTGCCCGCCGGGCTGGCCCTGCCCCTGTGGCACGACTACGGGCCACGGGCCATTGAGATGGTGCAGGGCGACCCCTACCTTCTGGTAGACCCGGAATGGGGGGTGCGGTTCACCGACGCCGACCGCCTGGCGGCCCAGCTGGGCATTCGGGCGGACGACCCCCAGCGGGTGGAGGCGGGCATCCTCTACGCCCTGACCCACAACCTGGACGTGGGCCATGTGTTCCTGCCCAGGGACAAGCTGCTGCCGGTGGCCGCCCGGCTGCTCCGCAGCAGCGAGGGCACCCCCTCCCTGGAAACGCTGGAGGAGGCGTTGGAGGCGCTGCAGCTGCGGGGCGAAATCGTCATCGACGAAATCGCCGGGCTCACCGCCGTCTATCGGGCCGACCTCTACGAAGATGAGTGTTACATCGCCCTGCGCCTGAAGGAGATGCTGGGGCAGGAACTGCTCCCCCCTGCCAACATAGAGCATCTGATCGACCAGGTGGAGCAGCGCCAGCATATCACCTACGCCCCCCAGCAGCGGGAGGCTGTGCGCCTGGCGGCCCGAAGCCAGATCATGCTGCTCACCGGCGGCCCCGGCACCGGCAAAACCACCTCCCTGCGGGGGATTTTGGGTCTGTTTGAGGCCACCGGGGTGAAAACCGACCTGGCCGCCCCCACCGGCCGGGCCGCGAAACGGCTCAGCGACCTGTGCGGCGTGGAGGCCACTACCATCCACCGCCTGCTGGGGGCAGGCTACGACCCGGCCAGCGGGCAGCTGGCCTTCTCCAAGGATGAGGACGAGCCTCTGGCGGCGGACGCCGTCATTGTGGATGAGATGTCCATGGTGGACATCCCCCTGATGGCCTCTCTGCTGAAGGCGTTGAAGGGCGGCTGCCGCCTGGTGCTGGTGGGGGACCCGGACCAGCTCCCCAGCGTGGGGCCGGGGCAGCTCTTTGACCATCTGATCCGCTCCGGGAAAATCCCCCTGGTGCGGCTGACGGAGATTTTTCGGCAGGCTCAGGAGTCCGCCATTGTCATGAACGCCCACGCAGTGGACCAGGGGCAGTGCCCCGACCTCCACAACCGTGGGAAGGACTTCTTCTTCCTCCGCAGGCCCGACCCGGAGCAGGCAGTGGAGACCATCGTGGACCTGTGCGTCCGGCGGCTGCCCCAGAACATGGGGATTCCCGCCGACCAGATTCAGGTTCTCTCCCCCACCCGAAAGTACGTCGCCGGAACCGGCAACCTGAACACCGCCCTCCAGGCGGCGCTGAATCCCCCCGCCCCGGACAAACGGGAAAAGCAGTACGGCGGCTTCACCTTCCGGGAGGGCGACCGGGTCATGCAGCTTCGGAACAACTACGACATCATGTGGCGGGAGCACCGGGGCAGCAAGGGCGGCATGGGCATCTTCAACGGGGACATCGGCGTGATCGAATCCATTGACAGCCGCACCGAGTTGATGACCATCAACTTTGAGGGCCGTGTGGCGGAGTACACCTCCGATATGCTGTCCGAGCTGGAACCGGCCTACGCCATGACAGTACACAAGGCCCAGGGCAGCGAGTACCGGGCGGTGATTCTGGCCGCCGTCAACGGCGCCCCCAAGCTGCTGACCCGGGGCGTCCTCTACACCGCCATCACACGGGCGAAAGACCTGCTCATCATCGTGGGGGAGGAAGGGGTCATTGCCAAAATGGTGGCCAATGACCGGCAGACCCGACGATACAGCGGCCTTCGGGCCAGGCTGATGGCGGAGGACGATTAAGCGGGCGGCATCCCCCACCGGGGCTTGCAAACTCCGCCGTTTCTGGTAAAATAAAGGAACCTCTGAATAAATGAACGAGAGCGGATTGCGAGGAAATTTGCGTCAGAAAAAGGCGCAAAAGCGCAGGAATCCTGACGGATTTCAAGATTTTGCAACGCATTTATGGCGCAAATTTACCGCAAGGCGCCGAAGTGCATTTGTTCAGAGGTTCCTTAAGCGGCAAACCATACCGGGAGGTGCTGAAATGACAGAGGAAGAACACAGACAGCTGCACGAGGCCGGCGTCCCCCACAAGCACGAACACACCAGCACCAAGGCGGTGCTGAACCGCCTCTCCCGTGCCATCGGCCATTTGGAACACGTCCGGCAGATGGTGGAGGACGGGCAGGACTGCTCCGAGGTGCTGATTCAGCTGGCCGCCGTCCGCTCCGCCCTGACCAGCACCAGCCGGGTGATTTTAAAGGATCACATTGAGCACTGCATCGTGGACGCCGTGGAGGAGGGCAATCTACAGGCCATCGAGGACCTGGAAAAGGCCATCGACCAGTTTATGAAGTAGCCACTTTTTGCTGTTCTTTTTTCAAAAACAGCTTGCGGCTGCCGGAAAATCCGTGTAAAATGGAGTTATACATTATATAATATCATTTTTCGGAGGCAGCAATATGGACAGACAGACAAAACAGCCCGGCTTTGAAAAGGAACATACCCGAATCCCGGAGGCGCAGCGGTGCCGCCAGAATTTCCCCCTCCGCTCCGAGGTGCGGACCCGGCGGGTCTATCAGGTGGATCCCATCTCCGAAACCTGCTGGGCCTACATGAAGCTCCTGCGGGAGCGGGACAAGACGAAAAAGGTCTATGACATCGACCCCTATGTGGAGGTCTACCAGTTCCGTGAAAACATCTACGGCCTTCTGGCGGAAAGCTTGGACGGCATGGGCGACGTCTGGATGTATCTGGTGGTGGGGCCGGAGCGGGCGCTGCTGGTGGACACCGGCTTCGGCCTGGGCAACCTGAAAGGGCTGTGCGACAAACTCACCGGCGGTAAGGAGCTTTATGTGGTCAACACCCACTGCCATTTCGATCACGCCTACGGCGATTCCCAGTTTGACCGCATCTACTGCCATGAGTACGAAGTGCCCAGTATGCAGGCCCTGGACGAGCACCTGTGGGATTACCTCTTCGAGGAGGGCACCGGCCGCTGCATCTGGACGGAGTTTGACCGGGCCGACCTGATCGGCTTCCGGCCCTATGAAATCGTCGGCTGCCCCGACGGCTACACCTTCGACCTGGGGGGCGGCCATGAGGTGGAGCTGGTGCATCTGGGCGGCCATACCCCCGGCCACGCCGGTTATCTGGACAAAAAGGACAGGGTGTTCTTCGCCGGCGACGACATCGTCAGTATGCGGGTGGGCGTCGGCAGCATCGGGCCAGACAACCCCTACAGTGGGTACGCTTCTGTGGCGACCATGGGGGCCGCCATGGAGCGACTGGCCGCCCGGATGGACGAGTTTGACCATGTGTTCAGCGGGCACTTTATCACCGATTTGGAGAACGTCGCTGTCCGGCATATGGCGGACGCCTGTGCGCGGGCCCTGTCTGACCCGGAGCACGGCTGGGTCAGCAGAGAGGAAACGCCCCGGGGCATCCAATACCAGACGTATGTGGAGGGCCTGGGCACCCTGGCCTACAGTGACCGCACATTGGGGAACCCCTGAACCATTCATTGCAAGAAACACGGGAGGATTGCCTGTTACTGGCAATCCTCCCGTGTTTCGTCCACAGCTGCTGTGATGCCGGCGCCCCCTTACGCCCCGGCCCGCCGCACCAGCAGGACAGAAAGGACAATGCTCCACGCCGTACTGATGTAGGTGGAGAGGTAAAAACCGGCATATCCGGCGTGGGGCACCAGCATCATGCAGGCCGCGACGTTCACCGCCATGGTGGAGATGCTGGAAATCAGGTAGAGCAGCATCTTCTGCCGCCCCCGGAGCCGGGCCTCCTGGACGTGCCGCACCACGGCGAGCAGATAGGACGGCGCTTCAAAGGTCAGGAGGGTGGAGCCGTAGGCGATGACCTGGCTGTCCCCGGAGAACAGCCGGAGGATGGGCCTGTTCAGCAGCACACAGAGCAGCACCAGTCCCCCGGTCAGCACAAATAGGATGCGATAGGCCGTTCGGATGCCCTCCCGGATGCGCGCCTCCCTGCCCAGGGCGTCATTCTGGGCGATGAAGGTGACCAGCGCCTGGGCGGTGCCGTAAACGGAGATCATCAGACAGGTGGACACCTTGCTGGCACAGCTGAACCCCGCAATGGCGGCCACCCCCAGCCCTCCCAGCAGGCTTTGCTTCAGGACGGAAACGATGGCGCCGGACATCTGCTGGAGGG
>JAJQET010000013.1 GCA_021201515.1 Clostridiales bacterium
AAGGCCTCCTCCTGATATCCCATTTTGATTTGTGCTTCCTTCACCATCTCTGTCACAGCCTGCTCCAGCTGCTTATATGCTTCCATGCTACAGGTTCCTTTCTGTTGGCTGCGCTCCGGCGCAGCCTCTTTTCGTTAGAGCTATCTTACCACGTTCCGGCGAGGAACGCAAGCCCCAGAGAATTTCAAAGAAATCATGAAACTTCCCTTGCATTTTCCGGGAACTGTGCTATAATCGTCTTAACTAACCGAAGTGAGGCGCGCAGATGAACGACGCTATCCGTACAACCTATTACTCCTTTACCGAGAGCTGGATCCGATTTATTGGTTCCGGCTATTTTGCGTGGGGAAAATTGGATAGCTGCGGGACAAGAGCGGGCATTGGTGTGCGCCCTGTGACGGGGTAGCACGCAAGGCAGTTTGATCACCAGTCGTATCAGGCTCATTGTCACGGGACAATGAGCTCTTTCTTTTTGCCAATTTATGAGTAAAGGAGAATCATTATGGTAGTCATTTTAAAACCGGGCACCAGTCAGAACGAAATCCGAAAGCTGGTGGCCAAATTCGAGGCGATGGATCTGCGGGTTGGGGTCACCAACGGCGTGGACTGCTCCATTCTGGGCCTGGTGGGGGACACCACCAAGGTGGACGCGGACAAAATCCTTTTAAATGAATGCGTAGAGCGGGTCACCCGCATCAGCGAGCCGTACAAGAAGGCCAACCGGAAGTTCCACCCGGAGGACACGGTGGTGAATGTGGACGGCGTCCCCGTAGGCGGCAACAACTTCACGGTCATCGCGGGCCCCTGCTCGGTGGAGAGCGAGGAGCAGATCATCGAGGTGGCCAAGCGGGTGCAGGAGCAGGGGGCCACCATGCTCCGGGGCGGCGCCTTCAAGCCCCGCACCAGCCCCTACTCCTTCCAGGGCCTGGGCACAGACGGCCTTGACCTGCTGCTGGCGGCCAAGGCGGAGACGGGCCTCCCCATCGTGACGGAGATCATGGCCCCCCGGTACTGCGACCTGTTCGAGCAGAAGGTGGATCTTGTGCAGGTGGGGGCGCGGAATATGCAGAATTTTGAGCTGCTGAAGGAGGTGGGCAAGATGTCCAAGCCTGTCCTCCTGAAGCGCGGCCTGGCCAACACCTGTGAGGAGTGGATTATGTCCGCCGAGTATATCATGAGCGAGGGCAACGAGAACGTCATCCTCTGTGAGCGGGGCATCCGCACCTTTGAGAGGTACACCCGGAACACCCTGGATGTGTCCGCCGTTCCCTCCATCAAGCGGATGTGCCACCTGCCCATCATCATCGACCCCTCCCACTCCGGCGGCTACAGCTGGCTGGTGGAGCCGCTGGCCCTGTCCGGCGTGGCGGCGGGGGCCGACGGCCTGATCATCGAGGTACACAACGACCCAGCCCACGCCCTTTGCGACGGCCAGCAGTCCCTGACCCCGCCCCAGTTCGGCGAGCTGATGGGGAAAGTGGAAAAAATGGTTGACCTGATGGGGAAGACCGTTGTAAAATAAAAGAAGCGATTGCTGTGCTTGGCACATGGGAGGAACGAACCGATGGAACGGGTTTTTGTGAACTTGCCGGGAAAAGAATACGAGATTTTGATTGAGCGGGGCATTTTGGATCAGGCAGGGAAGCGGATGCGCACGGCGCTGCTCCGCCGCGGCCGGGCCGCCGTGGTCACTGACTCCAACGTGGGGCCGCTGTACGCGGACCGGGTGGAAAAGAGCCTCGCCGACGCAGGCTTCACCGTGAAGGTGCTGACCGTTCCGGCAGGGGAGACCTCCAAGAGCGCCAAAATGCTGTCCTGGCTGTGGGAGGAATTTATGGCTTTCGGCCTGACCCGCACCGACTGCGTGGTGGCCCTGGGGGGCGGCGTGGTAGGCGACCTGGCGGGCTTTGCCGCCGCCAGCATCCTGCGGGGGGTGGACTTCGTCCAAATCCCCACCACCTTGCTGGCCCAGGTGGACTCCTCCGTAGGCGGCAAGGTTGCCATCGACCTGGAGGCAGGCAAGAACCTGGCGGGGGCCTTCTGGCAGCCCCGTCTGGTGCTGATGGACCCGGACGTGCTGGACACCCTCTCTGACCGCATCTTCTCCGATGGCATGGCGGAGGTCATCAAGTACGGCTGCATCTATCAGGCGGACTTCTTCCACGCCCTGGACGCTATGGGCAGCCGGGCTGGGGTCATGGCGCAGATCGAAGCCGTCCTACGCACCTGCTGCGCCATCAAGGCTGAGTGCGTGGTGCAGGACGAGCTGGACAAGGGGCTGCGGATGATTCTGAACTTTGGCCACACCCTGGGCCACGCCTACGAGAAGGCGTATCACTACGAAACCTACACCCACGGGCAGGCGGTGGCCGCCGGTATGTGCCGGGCGGCGGAGCTGGGGGTGAAGCTGGGCTATACCCCGGCGGAGGTCCCCGGCCAAATCACTCAAATTGTGCGAAAATTTGGCCTCCCCGACCGCATCGCCTGCACGATGGAGGACTACCAGGCCGCCATCGGCCTGGACAAAAAGGGTCAGGGCGACAGCATCCGCCTCATTGTCCTGCCGGAGCTGGGCAGGGCCCAGGCGGTGAAGCTGGAGAAATCCGCCCTGTTTGACCTGATCGAGGTGGAAGCATGAATTTGTATCTGGAGCCGGGCAAGCTCACCGGCACGCTGACCCCGCCGCCCTCCAAGAGCCAGGCCCACCGGCTGATCATCGCCGCGTCCCTGGCCCAGGGGGTCAGTCATCTGACCAATCTGGCCGCCAGCGAGGACATTCAGGCCACCCTGAGCTGCATGGCGGCCCTGGGGGCGGGCTATGACCGGGACAGCGGGGAGATTCGGGGCGTCGCGCCCCACGGCGCAGAGACGCTGCCGAGGCTGGACTGCGGCGAATCCGGCTCCACCCTGCGGTTCCTGATTCCGGTAGCGTTGGCCCTCACCGGCGGCGGGCAGTTCTTTGGCCGCGGGCGTCTGCTTGCGCGGCCTATGGGGCCCTATGAGGCGCTGTTTCAGGAAAAGGGCATCCGTTATGAGCGCAGCCCGGACTGCATCACCGTAGAGGGGACCCTGCCCCCCGGCCTGTACCGCCTGCCGGGGAATGTATCCAGCCAGTTCATCACAGGGCTGCTCTACGCCCTGCCCCTGCTGGAGGGGGACAGCGAGCTGGAGTTGACCACCGGGCTGGAATCCGGCGGCTATGTGGATATGACGCTGGATGCCCTGAACCGGTTCGGTGTGACGGTGCAGCGGACGGCGGCGGGCTGGTATATCCCCGGAGGGCAGCGGTATACCCCACAGGACTGCGCCATAGAGGGCGACTACTCTCAGGCCGCCAACTTCCTGGTGGCGAACAGCCTGGGGGCATCTATCCGGCTGGATGGGCTGAACCCTAATTCCACCCAGGGTGACCGGATAATTTTGGATTATGTGCGCCGGTTGGAGGAGCCGGGAGAGGTGACGCTGGATGTCAGCCAGTGCCCCGATCTGGTACCTCCCCTGGCCCTGCGGGCGGCCCTCCGGGACGGGGAAGTGACCCATATCGTAGGGGCGGCCCGGCTTCGGATGAAGGAGAGCGACCGTCTGGACACCGTCACCATCGAGCTAAACAACCTGGGCGGCCATGTGACCCAGGGGCCGGACAGCCTGACCATTCTGGGCCGAAGCTACCTGTACGGTGGCGTGACGGACAGCCACAATGACCACCGCATTGCCATGATGCTGGGGGTGGCCGCCACCCGCTGTCTGGACGCCGTCACCGTCTGCGGGGCGGAGTGCGTGGCCAAATCCTACCCCAACTTCTGGGAGGATTACAAAAAACTGGGCGGCGATGTTCGCCAGAGGGCTTCAACTGCTTCAAAATGATTGAACCAACCGCAGCAGGGAGGAAACGCCTGATTCCTATAAAAAGCAGGAAGGGCCATGTGGTGTTACTATGTTTGAACCTGGTTTGGAAATCGGCCAAATCCTGAAAAACAGCGATCTTGTTGAAGTCTTCAAATGTGGAAATATGGGCGGCATGCGCCGTTCCAAAACGACGAATACACTGGTGATTATTTCAGACTACACAAAGGGGCTTTACCATGACAAATGGATTGGCGGGGTTCTTCATTACACTGGCATGGGCAAACATGGCGACCAGGACATCAACTGGGCGCAGAATGCAACATTGGCAGCCTGTGGCAGAAATGGTGTTGACATCCATCTGTTTGAGGTAATGGATGCGGGGGAGTACGTATACTGCGGCAGAATCGAGCTTGTGAATAAGCCCTATATCGACATCCAACCGGGGGAAGATGGAACTGACCGCAAGGTATGGATGTTTCCCATCCGTCCTGTGCCCGATAACGATGTCAAAAAGCCTGGTATGTTTGTGTTCAAAGACATGGACGACTACAAGACACGCGGAAAAGATGTCGATGCGGAGTACATGAAGCTGCTTGCGGAGCGGAAGAAATCTGGTAGGAAAGCACCCGAAAAAACGCTCCTACCGGCACCGGTTACTGCCTCTGATACGCCAAAGCCTGCTGTTCCGCCCCAGGTTGTGGGCAAGCGTCTGAACCATAAAATCTATGGTGAAGGCACAGTAATTGGCATTGCAGGCGGCATTATCGTTGTCTCCTTCGACTCTGTTGGCGAGAAGAAACTCGGATATGAGATTTGTATCAAAAACGGATTGATTGCGTTTCTTTAGATTGAACTATGAGGGCAAGGTTGCATCTGCTGCTAAATTGCAAGCTCAGCTAAGCCGCTTGAGCATCTGGCATTGCAAGCGGTGATGATCACATAAATGATACTTTTATCGCCGTCATCGGCGGAAAACTGGGGGAACCATCATGAAACACACCATATTTGGCGAGAGCCACGGCCCGGCCATCGGCGTGACGCTGTCCGGCGTCCCGGCGGGGATTGAGCTTGACATGGAGGAGATCGCCTTTGAGCTTGCCCGCCGGGCCCCGGGGAAGAGTCCACTGTCCACAGCCCGGAAGGAGGCAGACGTGCCGGAAATCCTCTCCGGAATGTTTGAGGGGCAGACCACTGGCACCCCCCTCTGCGCCGTCATCCGGAACACCGACCAGCGTTCCAAAGACTACAGCAAGCTGCGCTACCTGCCACGGCCCGGCCATGCCGACTACACCGGATTCCTGCGCTATGACGGCTGCAATGACTACCGGGGCGGCGGCCACTTCTCCGGTCGGCTGACTGCCCCCCTGGTCTTTGCCGGGGCGGTGGCCAAGCAGATTCTGGCCCAGGAGGGCATCGTCATCGGCGCGCACATCCGCTCCATTGCCGACGTGGAGGACCTGCCCCTGGAAAACGCCGGGGAACCCCTGAGCCGGGAGCTTCTCCGCCAGGTGGCGGAGAAGCCCTTCCCTGTGCTGGACGACGGCAGGGGGGAGGCCATGCAGCAGGCGATTTTACAGGCCAGGTCGGAGCGGGACAGCGTGGGCGGCATCATTGAGTGCGCTGTGCTGGGCCTGCCCCCCGGAGTGGGTTCCCCTGACTACGGGGAAAATGTGGAGGGCATCTTTGCCCAGCACCTGTTCGCCGTCCCTGCGGTGAAGGGCGTCGCCTTTGGCGCAGGCTTCGGCATGGCCTCCATGCGGGGCAGCGAGTGTAACGACCCCATCCGCATTGCCCGGGGCAGCATCTACACCCTGGGGAACGTGAACGGCGGCGTCAACGGCGGCATCACCAACGGTATGCCGGTGATGTTCTCCGTGGCCATCCGGCCCACCCCATCCATTGCCCAGGAGCAGGACACCATTGACCTGGAGAAGATGGAAAACGCCAGGCTGACCATTGAAGGCCGGCACGACCCCTGCATCTGCCACAGGGCAGTGCCGGTGATTGAGGCGGCGGCAGCGCTGGCCACCTGTGAACTGCTGGGAATTTGAACGAGGAGGAAGCCCCCATGTCAGAATTGGACGAACTGCGGAAAGAGATAGACACCATCGACCGGCAAATCGTGCCGCTGTACGAACAGCGGATGCGGGTCAGCCGACAGGTGGGGGAATATAAGCTGAAACATGACAAGGCCATCCTGGACCCCGGGCGGGAACAGGAGGTGCTGACCGCCAAGGCTGCCCTGGTGGAGGACAAGGCCCTGCGGCCCTACGTCGTCGCCCTGTATGAGCAGATCATGGCCCAAAGCCGGATGATTCAGACCAAGCTGCTGGGGAGCTGGAATCCTGCCAAGGAGCGTTCTTACAAGGAGTATCACGAGGCGGTGAACACGGTGGGCTGGCGGCCGGAGACCGACCGGGTCATTTTCCAGGGCAAGCCCGGGGCCTACGGCGAGGAGGCCACCATCCAGTATTTTGGGGAGCACTGCGACCGCACCAGCGCCCGGAGCTTTGAAGGGGTTTTCCTTGCCATCCGGGAGGGGCTGGGGGGCTACGGCGTGGTGCCCATTGAGAACAGCTCCACCGGCTCCATCAACGATGTGTACGACCTGCTTGCTAAGTACGGCTGCTACATCGTGGGGGAGACCACCGTCCATGTGGAGCACTGCCTACTGGCCCCCCACGGCGCCAGCCTGGGCAGCATCACGGACGTCTACTCCCACGAGCAGGGCTTCTCCCAGTGCCGGGACTTTTTGGGCACCTTCCCCCAGTGGAATCAGAACGTGGAGCTGAACACTGCCGCTGCCGCCAAGCTGGTGGCGGAGTCCGGAGATGTCAGCAAGGCGGCCATCGCCAGCAGCCGGGCGGCAAAACTCTATAATATGGACGTTCTGGCCGAGAAAATCAACGACAACCGGAACAATTACACCCGTTTTGTGGTGGTGGCAGAGAAGCCCTGCGGCGGCGAGGACGCGGATAAGGTCAGCGTGGTCTTTACCGTTCCCCACACCGAGGGCAGTTTGCACCGTATCCTGTCCGTCTTTGCCACCAACGGGCTGAACCTGCTGAAGCTGGAGTCCCGCCCCATTCCCGGGCGGAGCTGGGAATATACCTTCTTTGCTGACTTCACCGGCCACCTGAACGGCGGCGGCATGGACGACGTGATTCACCAGCTCATTGACGAGACCTTGAGCTTCCGCATTTTGGGCAACTACCGCCGCAGCGAGTGAGGAGGGGACATCATGCAGCTTTCCTATGAAAACGACAGCCGGAAGCTGGCGGTCATCGGCGACCCGGTGCTGCACTCCCTGTCGCCGCTGCTGCAAAATACCATGATTCAGGCCCTGGGGCTGAACTACATCTATCTGTGCCAGCCGGTGGCAAGAGGGGAGGCCAAGGCGTGGCTGGAGGCTGTAAAGCTATTAGACTTTGCAGGCTTTAACTGTACCATGCCCCACAAAATCGATATGGTTCCCCTGATGGATGAGCTGGATGAGGACGCGGCGCTGTTCCAGGCGGTGAACACAGTTTGCCTCCGAGGCGGCAGACTGTACGGCTGCAACACGGATGGCAGGGGCTTTTATCAGTCCCTGCTCCAGCGGGGCATTGACCCGGCGGGGCGGAACGTCACCGTCCTGGGTACCGGCGGCGCGGCCAAGTCCGTGGCGCTGAAGCTGCTGCAGCAGGGGGCGGACCATATCACCGCGTGCAACCGGACGGTGTCCAAAGCGGAGCAGCTCTGCCGCTTCGCCCCGGACCGGATGGAGGCGAAGGGCCTTTCCACGGAGGAGCTGAGAGAGGGCGTCCGCCACGCCGACCTTCTGGTGAACTGCACCTCCCTGGGGATGAAGGGCACAGGGGCGGATTTCGCCTCACTGGACTTTCTGGACGCCCTGCCCGCCCATGCGCCGGTGTGCGACCTGATCTACAGCCCCGCGGCCACCAGCCTGCTGATGCGGGCGGGGGAACAGGGTCGCACCGTGATGAACGGCATCGGGCTGCTGATCTGGCAGGCCATCTATGCATTGGAGGAATTTACTCAGACCTCCATCGACGGGGCGGCCATGGCCGCGCTGCTGGAGCCGCTGATGCTGCAGTATCAGGCATAAAATCAGCGCGGAAAGAAGTCAAAACGCAGGTCGGCCTCCGCTCAATAGGACAGGGCCGATTTGCATATAATAGCAGCGGCCGTCCAGCGCGGAGGCCTCTGTAACAATGGGTAACAAATTGTAAGGAATTTCTTAAGATTTTGTTGCTAAATCTTAAGTTGATTTGCATTGCAACGAATGCTATAATATCGTGTGTGCAAAAAGTCGATTTTTGTCGCATATCGAGCTGTATGAGGGGGGTGCGGCCGGATGGTTTTTTCTGATCTGCTGTTCGTATTTGCGTTTTTTCCGCTGAATATGCTTTTTTATTGGCTGATGCCGGATATTCCCAGAAAAAACCGGGTTCTGCTGATTTTTTCCCTGATTTTCTATGCCTGGGCCGGGCCCATGTACCTGCTGCTCCTGGTGGGAATGGCCTTTGCGGACTGGGTCGTGGCCCTGCAGGTCGAGCGCTGCAAAACAAGGCGGAGCCGCAAGCTGGTTCTGGCGGCGGGCTGCACCATCAACCTCACCCTGCTTTGCATTTTCAAATACCTGACCTTCCTGCTGGAGAACATCCAGTTCCTCTTTGGCGTCCCGTCGGAGATCGTGGAGATCACCTTACCCATTGGCATTTCTTTCTACACCTTCCAGCTGCTGAGCTACATGGTGGACGTCTACCGCAGCACGGTCCGGGCACAGCGGAAGTTTACCACGCTGCTGCTCTACGTCAGCCTGTTCCACCAGTGCATTGCCGGGCCCATTGTCCGCTATGAAACGGTGGAAAGGGAATTGACTTCACGGTCCGTCTCCAGCGACGATTTGGCCTACGGCATCCGCCGGTTCACCGTGGGGCTGGCAAAAAAGGCCCTCTTTTCCAATTACTGCGGCTCCCTGGCGGACACCTTCCTGGTAGCCACGGATGCGGTCGACGGCGCGGCGACTCTGGCGACCCAGCCGGCCCTGTCCATCCTTCTGGGTACTATCTGCTACACCATGCAGATTTACCTGGACTTCTCCGCCTACTCCGATATGGCCATCGGCATGGGGCGGATGGTGGGCTTTCATTATCTGGAAAACTTCCTGTACCCCTATCAATCCACCTCCATCACCGAGTTCTGGCGCAGGTGGCATGTCTCCCTCAGTTCCTTCTTTCGGGATTACCTTTACATCCCCCTGGGGGGCAGCCGCTGCAAGCGCAGCCGCATCATCTTCAATACCCTGGTGGTGTGGGTGTGTACCGGCTTCTGGCATGGGGCCAGTTGGAATTATATGCTGTGGGGTCTCTTTTACTTTGCCATGTTGTGCCTGGAAAAGTTCGTGTTCCCCAACTTCACCCAGCGAATGCCCAGGGCGGTGGCCCACCTCTATGTGCTGCTGGTGGTGAATTTCGGCTGGATGCTGTTCCGCTGTGAGGACTTGAGCTGGCTGGGCATTGAGCTGAAAGGGCTGCTGGGGCTCAACGGCAACGGCTTTGTCAGCTATGAAACGCTGACCACTCTGAAGGCAAACTTCATCTTCCTGCTGGCTGCGGCCCTGGCCTGCACACCGCTGGTGAAGCGGCTGGGGGAGCGGCTGACCGATCTGTGCCAGCGCAGCCTCAGGCTGGCCACCGTTTACCAGACGGTGCTGGCGGTGATTCCCGTTGCGTTGACTGTGGTGGCCACAGCCTGCCTCGTGGGGGACAGCTACAACCCGTTTCTGTACTTCCGATTTTAACAGGGGGAGGGCGAAGCAAACATGAAAAAGAGTTCCAATTCCAATGTGATCCATAAGAAGCGGGCGAAACTTGTGTCTGTTTTCGCCCGCGGCCTGTTGGATCTGATCGAATCCTGCATGGCGCTGTTCGGCAGAGGCCCGAAGGGTCTGGAGCGGAAGCAGCGTGTGCAGCAGAAGGAGCGGGGCGGCGCCCACCTGACGGTTTGGTTTGCGGGGATTTTCCTGACCGTCATGACGCTTTTGGCCCTGTGTATTCCGCTGCGGCCAACCTATTCGGAGCTGGAGCAGCGCGAACTGGCTACCTTCCCGACACCAACTGTGGCAAGCGTGCTGAACGGTGAGTTTTTCACCGACGTCAGCTCCTGGTTCTCCGATACCTTCCCCCTGCGGGAGCGGTTCACCAATCTGAACAGCGCCCTGCAAAGCAACTTTGGCATCCAAAGTACGCAGATTCACGGCACCGTTGAGCAGGGGGACGAGATTCCCTCGGTGACGGACGGCTCCGGCGCAGTGTCCTCCGGGGAGCAGTCCAGCACCGTAGCGCCGGAGCAATCCAGCCAGACCGAGCCGGAGCAGGAACCGGAAGAGGAGGATAGTGTCACCATTCCGGAGCTTGACCCGGACGCCAAGGTGGAGACGCTGGGGGCCCTGCTGGTGATTGACGACGCCGGCTATGAGTATTACAACTTCTCCGCCGAACGGGCAGAGAACTATATCAAAGGTATCAACCGGGCGGCGGAGCTGCTGGACGGCATCGCCAACGTGTACAGCATGATTGTCCCCAACAGCATGGACATCTGCGTACCGGAGAGCGTCCGCAGCAGCATCAACACCTCCGACCAGTCCCAGGTCATTGAGTACTTTTACTCCAGCATGAACGATAATGTGACGACGGTAAACGCCTTCCACACCCTGCTGGCCCATAACACAGCGGGAGAGTACCTCTATTTCCGGACGGACCATCACTGGACGGCCCTGGGCGCCTATTATGCCTACTGCGAGTTTGCCGCCGCCGCCGGCCGGACTGCGGCGGATTTGGAGACTGAATTTGTGGAGCACGTCTTTGAAGGCTTCCTGGGCAGCTTCTACCGGGAGACCAACAGCTCCACCATGGCGGCGAACCCGGACACGGTCTACGCCTATGAGCCGGTGGACACCAACGACATCACGATTCACTGGCAGGATGGTACGGTGAGTGATTATAACATCATCACCGATGTGTCGGACTGGTCGGCCACCAGCAAGTATTCCTCCTCGTTCATCGGGGGCGACAACCCCTACAGCGTCATCGAGAACCCCAACATCACCGACGGCAGCTCCGTTCTGTTAATCAAGGAGTCCTACGGCAACTGCTTTGCCCCCTACCTGGTGGAGACCTATCAATACGTCTATGTGGTGGATTTCCGCTATTACTGCGATACGGAGAGCGGTACCCTTCTGGACCTGGTGGAGCGTGAGGGGATTCAGGACGTGCTGTTCCTGAACACGATTTCCACCACCCGGGCGGAAAACCTCATCACACAGTTGCTGCAATTCATCGGTTGACACCAAAAACAACCTCTGACATAGAATGACATGGAAGGGTCAATTTCCGACCTTTCACCGTTATGCTATGAAGGAGGTTGTTTTATGCCCGAGTTCGATTATCAGGAAATTCGTGAGGCCACCTGCGTCCACACGCAGAAGATTTACGATTCCTGCCAGGCGAAGGACTGCGTGGAGGGGATACGGTTTTATCCGACCCTGCCCAGCGTGCCGGTGCTGAACGCCGCATCCTCGCTGAAAAATGGG
>JAJQET010000074.1 GCA_021201515.1 Clostridiales bacterium
CGCAGGCTACCAGAGCACGCAGGACCCCAACCCGGGCGGCGCCCATGACCAGGACTCTCAGGACGCCGACTATGAGGGCGTGGACGACGATAAGTAAGCCCAATCAAACAAAGTGACCGGCAATTATGGGGCGGGGCGGAAGCCCCGTCCCATCTGCGAGGTTTACAGGGGAACGCCCACCTCCCGGAAGCTTATCCAGTATGGAGTGAAGTGAGTAGCAATGGCAGAAGAAAAACGCGATTATTATGAGGTATTAGGGGTCGGCAGGGACGCCAGCCAGGATGAAATCAGGCGGGCGTACCGGAAGCTGGCCAAGAAATACCACCCCGATATGAACCCCGGCGACAAGGAGGCGGAGGCCCACTTCAAGGAGGTGGGGGAGGCCTACGAGGTCCTCTCCGACACGGAGAAGAAGGCCCGCTATGACCAGTTCGGCTTCGCCGGGGTGGACCCCAACTACGGGGCCGGAGCCGGAGGCGGCGCGGGGTTCGACGGCTTTGGCGACATGGGCGACATCTTCTCCACCATTTTTGGCGGCGGCGGTGGCTTCGGCGGCTTTGGCGGCTTCGGCGGTCAGCCCCGGCCCAACGCTCCCCAGCAGGGCAGCGACCTGCGGGTGCAGGTGGACCTGACCTTTGAGGAGGCCGCCTTCGGCTGCGACAAGGAGGTGGAGGTCACCCCGGTCCAGACCTGCGACGCCTGCGGCGGCAACGGCTGCGCCCCCGGCACCTCGCCGGAGACCTGCCCCACCTGCCACGGTCAGGGCGTGGTGAACGTCCAGCGGAGGACCGCCTTCGGCGTCATGTCCTCTACCCAGCCCTGCAACCAGTGCGGCGGCACCGGCAGAATCATCCATACCCCCTGCCAGTCCTGCAAGGGCAAGGGCATGGTGCGCAAACGCAAGCGGATCACCGTGAAGATTCCCGCCGGCATTGACGACGGGCAGGCCATCTCCCGCCGCGGCCAGGGCAACGCCGGGCGCAACGGCGGCCCCGCCGGCGACCTGCTGATTCACGTCAACGTGCAGCCCCACGCCCTCTTTGAGCGGGACGGGGCCGACGTGCTGTACAATGCCCCCGTCAGCTTTGTGGACGCCACCCTGGGGGCCAGCATTGAGATTCCCACCATCGACGGCAAGGTGAAGTACGACCTCCCCGCTGGCACCCAGACCGGCACCACCTTCCGGCTCCGGGGCAAGGGCATCCCCCGGCTCCAGCGCACCGGACGGGGCGACCAGTATGTCACCGTCAACGTGCAGGTGCCCACCAACCTGACCCCCGCCCAGAAGGACGCCCTCCGGGCCTTCGACGACGCCATGCAGGGGAAGACTGGCAAGGCGAAAAAGAAAAAACTGTTTTGACAACCGGGCCGTAACACGGTACAATAAAAGAGGACAGCGCACCGCTGCCCTCTTTTTCAGTGTTGTTGGAGGTTTGTGGACAATGTCATCGACTGAAAGGAGCCGCACCCCTTCACCGGCTGCCGCCAGTGGTTTCCCTCATCCAGTAGGGGCGCACAGTGTGCGCCCGGCCGACATTCCCTTTAGATAACGTTCGCTATAGAGGATTTCTCCGGCCTTCGCCGTCAAGCGGCATTTCCGCTACGCTCCCTACCCTTGCCAGGGAAGCGGGGCCTACTTTTCTCGATTCGTCGAGAAAAGTAGCAAAAGAGGACGACTCAAGAGGGGAACCTGCGGCCCCCCTCTTAAGAATCTCCCCGTATCCCGCTGGGCTTCGCGCCGCCCGACCTGCAAGTGGTCTGTCAGACAACAGACGATGTAACTTTACACGCACCAAAGCTGCCGCCGATGGCGGCTGGCGGGGATTGCCGCCACGTCCCTGCCTGTGGCGGGACGGGCGACAATTTGGTTATCCTTTGGTCGTGGACATCCGACTGTGAGGCTACGTTATTTCCCTCAATTCAAGATAGTTTGCATCTTACACTTGATGATATTGGGTTTGCCGTCAGGCGGCGAACTGGTCGCCCCAGATCCGTTTCATAATGCCCGCCTTGGCCAGGGCCGGGCGCAGCACCAGGTACACCGCCACGGAGACGACGGTGGACAGCACCGCGTTGATGCTGGTGGAGGCGATGTTCCAGGCCAGGGTCAGCTCCGCCGCCGGCTTGCCCAGAATCCACAGCTTGTAGTAGTACCCCACCAGCGGGTCAAAGACGCAGTTGAACAGCAGCCCCGCAATGGCGGCGGCCAGCGCCCAGGCGAAAATCTTCTTTTTGTCGGTCTGCCGGTTGATTTTCCCCAGCTGGTGGGCCACCAGGCCGGTGATGAGGCCGATGCACAGCTTCAGCACGAAGGTCTTTGGCACCAGGGTGATGTACACCGGGTCGAACAGGTCGCCAATGCTCATGCCGATGGCCCCGGCCAGGCCCCCCAGGGGGCCGCCCAGAATCAGGGCGCCCAGCACCACCACGGCGTTGCCCAGGTGGATGGAGGTGGCGTCCCCGCCGGGCAGGGTGATTTTGATTTGCAGGAAGGTAAAGACCACGTAGCTCAGTGCCGCGAACAGCCCCACCAGCGCAATGCGATAGACTCTATTGTTGGTTTTCATAGCGATGATCCTCTCTGAAACAAATTGACGAGGGTGCAGCGGCCTGCCTGCCCCCTTGCATGAGGGTATCATAGCAGATAGCTGACCCTCTTTCCAGTGCCAGTTTTAGAGTTTTTTAGCAGGTCAGATAAAAAGGAGTGACCGCTATGCTTCTTTTGGACACCCATATGCACTCCACCGTCTCCTTTGACGGCCACAGCAGCCGCCGGGAGATGGCGGAGGCGTCCATGGCCTTTGGTCTGGACGGGATCTGCCTCACCGACCATTACGACATCATCAACGAGAAGAATCAGCTCTGCCCCACCTATGACTGGGCTCCCGCCCGCAGGGAACACCGGGAGGCCCTGGAGGCGATTCCCAGGGGGAATCCCTTCCGGCTGCTCTACGGGCTGGAGCTGGGCAACGCCCCGGCGGACTTTGCCGCGGCGGAGCGCGCCCTGGCGGAGCCGGGGCTGGACTTTGTCATCGGCTCCATCCACAACGCATCCCTGGCCATGGAGGGGCAAGACTTTTACTATGTGGACTTCCGGGCAAACCCGAAGCTGGCCCGGCCCGTTCTGGAGGATTATTTCGCCTCCATGCTGGCCCTGGCCCGCTGGGGGAACTACGACACCCTGGGCCACATCCCCTACCCCCTGCGGTATATCCGGGACCGGGACGGGGTGCAGGTGGGCCTTTCCGACTACTGGGAGGAATGCCGCGCCCTGCTCCGCCGGAACGCGGAGGGGGGCAAGGCCCTGGAGGTGAACACCAACCGGGGCCGGGACGATTTGGAGGACTACCGGGCCCTGCTGCCCGCCTGGCGGGAGGCCGGAGGCGAGCTGGTGACGGTGGGGGCGGACGCCCACCACCGGGACCATGTGGGGCTGGGTATCCGGCGGGCCTGTGACCTGCTGCGGGAGTGCGGCTTCCGGTATGTGACCTATTATGTGCAGCGAAAGCCCGTCATGGTGAAGCTGTGAGACGCCGTGAGACAAGGAGTGTGTGTCCTATGAGAGAGATTCAGTATGAAGAAATCGTCCGGCTGGTGCGGAACCTGTGCATCGAGGCCAACTGCGTCCTGCCCGGCGACGTGCGTGAGAAAATCTGCGCAGCCTGCCGGACCGAGGAATCCCCGGTGGGCCAGGGCATCCTGGGGGACATTGTGGAAAACTTTACCTTCGCCGGGGAGCGCCGCCTGCCCATCTGCCAGGACACCGGCATGGCCATCGTGTTCGTGGATTTGGGGCAGGACTGCCATATCACCGGCGGCCTCCTCAGCGACGCGGTGAACGAAGGGGTGGCACAGGGTTACACCGACGGCTTCCTGCGGAAAAGCACTGTCTCTGACCCCCTCCGCCGGGTGAACACCGGGGACAACACCCCGGCCATCCTCCACCTCCGGCTGGTGGAGGGGGACCGGTGCAGCATCACCGTGGCCCCCAAGGGGGCGGGCAGCGAGAATATGACCTCCCTGCAAATGCTGAAGCCCTCCTGCTCTCAGCAGCAGGTGGAGGACGCCATTGTCCAGGCGGTGTCCGACGCAGGCTCCAACCCCTGCCCGCCGGTGGTGGTGGGCGTGGGCCTGGGGGGCAACGCTGAGACGGCGGGCATCCTGGCCAAGCGTGCCCTCCTCCGCCCCCTGAATGAGACGAACAGCGACCCCTATTACGCGGAGATGGAGGGGCGCATCCTGGAGCGGGTGAACCGGCTGGGCATCGGCCCCCAGGGGCTGGGGGGCACCGTGACGGCCCTGGCTGTCAGCATCATCCCTTACCCCACCCACATCGCCCAAATGCCCTGCTGCGTGAACCTGTGCTGCCATGTGTGCCGCCACGCCAGCGGCGTGATTTAAACGAATTTGCGTCCATCGCCCGGAAAGTTGGTCTGGGAGCTTGCTTTCTTTGCAAAAGTATGGTATCCTGATAGCGAAGAAAAAGAGTTCCAGGTGGTGATCCGGTCGTGTTTGATATTTTTATAGCCTGGTTTGGGCAGGGGATGTCCTTCCCGGTGATAGCCGTGGATGTGCTGTTCTTTGCTCTGGGCCTGTTAATTGTGCTGCAAAACGGGAAGCGGAGCAAATGGCTTCCAATTTGTCTGGTGGTGCTGATCGGCCTGAGCATGGCGGCCCAGTTCCTCCCCGGCTACTTTGTGCAGATCCTGGCGGTGCTGGTCTGCGGACTTTGCACCATGATGCTGGCCGGGACGGCGTGCTCGGCGCTGCTGCTGTTTGTCCTCTGGCAGGTGCGGAAGAACCGGGCGGAGCAGGAGGAGGAACAGGAAGAGGAGAACTGAGCGGCAATGTCAGCAACTGAATGGCCTTGCACTCCATTTCCCGTCTTTTCGTAGGGGCGCACAGTGTGCGCCCGGCCAATCTTCCCTCTTTAGAAGAGGTGGGTGAAAGGAAATAGGTTTTTGCCCTAACGGTGGGCCCCTTAGAGAACGTTCGCTATAAAGGATTTGCCCGGCCTTCGCCGTCAAGCGGCATTTCCGCTACGCTCCCTACCCTTGCCAGGGAAGCGGGGCCTTGACTACCGCCTGCTGACCATTTACGGTATCCTCCTCGGCCAGTGACCCTCGCCAGCATAGCTGGCATCGGTTTCCGGCTAAAAATGTGCCACTGGCACATTTTTGGACGCCGTAAATTACTCCGCCAAGAAAAGTAGCAAAAGAAGGCGGCTTAAGAGGGGGACCTGCGGCCCCCCTCTTAAGAATCTCCCCGTATCCCGCTGGGCTTCGCGCTGTCCAATCCATAAGTGGTCTATTTTGCTAGAGACGATGAGACTTGCTACGCACCAAAGCTGCCGCCGATGGCGGCTGGGTACGATTGCCGTTCCGCCCCGCCGTCAAGCGGCATTTCCGCTACGCTCCCTATGCCGAAGGCGGGCGGAACGTGCAATTTTGTCGTCTTTTGGTCGCTGAAATCTGACTGTAAGGGTACGTTCTTTCCCTCAGCCCAAGATAGATTGTACTTTAAATTGATGACATTGCCCTGAGCGGGTAGGGAGCGCAGCGGAAATGCCGCTTGACGGCGGAGATGCCCGCGTAAGGGAATTGCTTTTCTCAGGCAAGAAAAAAGGATGAAGGAAACCAGCCACGCCGGAAGGGCAGGGGCTGGTTTCCTTCATCAATCTTTATTCAGGGAACACAATCCCTTACGTTGCCGCCATTGTCCCGTCCGGGCCGGGCATCTTCTCCAGGCACCCCAGCACCAGGGCGGAAAACCGCTCCCGCCCCGCTGCGGCGGCCCGCAGCACCTCCGCCTCGCTGAGGGGGGCGTCCAGAATCCCCGCCGCCATGTTGGTCAGCAGGGAGATGCCCAGCACCTGCATACCGCAGTGGCCGGCCACCACGGCCTCCGGCACGGTGGACATCCCCACCGCATCCGCCCCCAGCAGCCGGGCGGCCCGAATCTCCGCCGGCGTCTCGTACTGTGGGCCGGGCATATAGAGGTACACCCCATGCTCCACGGGGATGCCCTGCTCCGCCGCCACCGAAGCCGCCAGCGTGCGGAGGGCGGGGGTGTAGACCTGGCTGCTGTCCGGGAAGCGGGGGCCGAACTGGGGCAGGTTCTCCCCCCGGAGGGGAGAGTCCAGAGCCAGCTTGATATGGTCGTCCATCACCATCAGCGTCCCGGCGGGCCAATTCAGGTTGACGCACCCCGCCGCGTTGGTGACAATTAAAGTCTCCGCCCCCAGCAGCCGCAGCACCCGAACGGGATAGGTGACCTGCGGGAAGGAGTAGCCCTCGTAGTAGTGGAGCCGCCCCTGCATAACGGCCACCCGCCTGCCCCGGAGACGGCCAAAGACGAACCGGCCCGCGTGGCCGGGAGCAGTGGACCGGGCGAAGTGGGGAATCTCCCCATAGGGCACCGCCAGCGGCTCCTCCACCTGGTCGGCCAGATACCCCAGGCCGGAGCCGAGAATCAGCAGCACTTCCGGCCGGAAGTCCCTCAGCCGGGCGGCGAGATAGTCCGCGCTCTCCTGATACTGCGCAAAGGGAATGGTTTCCATGGATGATACCTCCTTGTCAGGACATGGATTTGAAACGGGTGTCCCGAATCACCTTTAAGGCGTCCACCAAAGCGTCCGTGTCCGCCGTTTCCGTCTCCCCGGAGAAGGACACCCGGAAGGCCCCCTCCCGTTCCTCCCGACTGAGGCCCAGGGCGGCGTAGACATGGCTGGGCTTCCCCCGATGGCAGGCGGAGCCTGCGCTGACGCAGATGCCCTTGTCCCCCAGCTCCTGCACCAGCGGCTCGCTCTTGTAGCCCGCCATGGTCAGGGCCAGAATGTGGGGGGCCTCCCCCACCACGATGGGGGTCACCTCCGGCACCTCCGCCGCCAGCCGGGACAGAAGGTGGGCTTTTACTCTGGCCATTTGTGCAGTATCCTGTGCAAATGTGGATTTCTGCTGGCCGACAGCGGCGGCAAAGGCGGCGACTTGGGCGGTGGCCTCGGTGCCGGAGCGAAGTCCGGCCTCCTGCCCCCCGCCGTAAATCAGGGGGCGAAGGCGCAGCCCCTCCCGGATGTACAGCGCCCCGATGCCCTTGGGGGCGTGGACCTTGTGGCCGCTGAGGCTCACCAGGTCCACCCCCAGCGCCCTGGGGGTGAAGGAGATTTTCAGGAACGCCTGCACCGCGTCGGTGTGGAACAGGGCCTGGGGGTTGGCCTTTTTCAGCAGCCTGGCGCAGTCCTGCACCGGCAGCACCGTCCCCAGTTCGTTGTTCACCAGCATCATGCTGGCCAGTATCGTGTCCGGCCGGAGGGCGGCGGCGAAGTCCGCCGGGTCGATATTCCCCTCCCGGTTGGGGGGAAGGTAGGTGACCTCGTACCCCTCCCCCTCCAGGGCCTTGCAAGTCTCCAGTACGGCGGCGTGTTCGATGGCGGTGGTGATGATGTGCTTCCCCCGGCGCTTGCCGTATTCCGCCCCGGCCCGGAGGGCCCAGTTGTCGCTCTCGCTGCCGCAGGATGTGAAGATCAGTTCCGGCGGTGCGGTCTGGATGGCCCGGGCGCTCTTGCAGCCCAGGGCAGCGGCGATGACATTTCGGTCCGCCAGCAGCCGGGTGCGGGCGTCCTTCCCCGCCGGATAGCGGGCGGAGGGGTTGCCCCAGCCGGACAGCATGGCGTCCCTGGCCGCCTCCGCCGCGGCGGGGGACACCGGCGTGGTGGCGGCATAATCCAGGTAAATCATGGGTGGCCTTCTTCCTTGGTTTGTATTATGATGGTATTATTATACTATATGCTGTCAATGAGGGCAAGAGGGGACGGCTGCCGTTGGCACGGAACTCAAGTTTTCGGTCAAATTTGCCCCAAAACCCCTCAGTCTGGCCTGGCAGCCAGCCAGCTCCCCTGAAAGGCAATGTCATCAACTTATGGGCTTTGCACTCCATTTCCCGTCTTTCCGTAGTAGATCGTGAAGCCTAAATCTTTGCCTTTTTGTAGGGGCGGCCCTTGGCCGCCCGGGGTAAGCAGGTGGTTCCCGAGGGCGGCCGAGGGCCGCCCCTACACATGCGGGTGCAAAACAGAAACTATTTTTCTGCCTGACAGCATCACAGGCAATTCCGGTGGCGTTTTGCGATGGTTGAATGAAGTAAAGTTTTTGTTTTCACACTCTGGTAGGGGCGCACAGTGTGCGCCCGGCCAACCTTCCCTTCTTAGAAAAGGCGGTTGAAAGGAAACAGGTTTTGTCCTCCCGGCGGGGCTTTTCTCCCGAGATAAGGATATTGAAAGGAGATAGCGCGTTTGCCCTTGCCAGGGTATGGCCTGCTTTTCTCGGCGGAGCGGGAAAAGCAGAAAAAATCAGGTCCTGCCCCGGCAAGGGCAGGACCTGATTTCTTTCAGGATCCCTGTCTAAACAGTTATTCCCTGTTTCGGCCGCTTCTGCCCGGTGACCATGGGCTGCCAGAGCCGTTCCCGGTACTTCTGATACAGCCGCCGGGTGTACTTCGTCACCGGGGCGTCCTCCGTCAGAAATGCGTCCAGCTCCTCCCGGATGAACCAGCGGACAGAGGCCACCTCCTCCCGCTGCAGCACCGGCTCCCCTTCCGTCTCCACCAGGTAGGACAGGTTCCAGTGGTGGAAGAACTGGCCTTCCAGTACCTCCACGTTCTCCAGCTCACCCAGCAGCCGCCAGCGGCTGTCCGGCGGGGTGAAGCCCAGCTCCTCCTGCACCTCCCGCCGGGCGGCGTCGAAGCCGGTCTCCCCGGCCCGGACGCAGCCGCCGCCGCACTCCCACCAGCCGGGAAACCAGCGCTTCTCCTGGCTGCGCTGCTCCAGCAGCAGCCGTCCGGCCCGGTCCCGCACCCAGAAGGACACCACCATGGTGCAGCAGTCCCGGGGCACCTCGTCCCCCCGCAGCATCACCCGGCCGGTGGCCTGATGGTTCAGGTCGTATAAATCCACATATTCCGCCATAGTCCCTCCTCAGGAAAGCAGCTGGGCCCGTTCCACGGGGAAGAACACCGCCAGCACCTTGCCGATGACATACCGGGTGTCCACCATGCCCAGCGCCGCCGTTCGGGAGTCGCTGGAGCCGTTACGGTTATCCCCCATGACGAAGATGCAGCCCTCCGGCACGATGAAGTCAGAGTAGACCATGGTGTCCTTCTCCACCATATAGTCGTCGCCGTACTGGTCGCTCAGGCCCTCGTTGGTGAAGTTCAGATAGTCCTCCTCCAGGGCCACCCCGTCGATGTAGACCCGATTTTCCTCATAGTCGATCTCCACCTCCTGCCCGGCCACGGCGATGCACCGCTTGACGATGGCCTCGTCGTAAAAGCTCTCCTTCCGCAGCACCACGATGTCCCCGGCCTGGGGGGTGTAGCCGATGCGCTGCACCAGCATAAAGTCCCCGTCGTGGAGGGTGGGGTACATACTGCTGCCGGACACGCTGATGACCATAAAGAAGAAGGTGAACACCAGCACCACCGCCACCAGCACCGCCGTCAGCGTCCGCATCCAGTCAAAGAAGTCCCGGTCAGACGCCGGTTCTTCCTCCGGCTGCGGGGTATCCTGTTTTTTTCTCAAGAAGTTGCCTCCTGTTCCGTCTGATCCAGCCTGCGCACCTGGGTGCAGGCCCCGGTCTCCGTGTCAATGGTGAACAGCACGCAGTCCATTTTGCACAGGCCCTCCGCCGACTCATACCGGCGGGGCAGTCCCCCCAGGAACTTGTTCACCGAAAGCTCCGGCTTCACCCCCAGGATGGACAGCACCGGGCCGGTCATCCCCAGGTCGGTGATGTGGCCGGTGCCTTTGGGCAGAATCTTGCCGTCCGCCGTGGGCACATGGGTGTGGGTGCCCCAGATGGCGCTGACCCGCCCGTCCAGGTGCCAGCCCAGAGCCAGCTTCTCGCTGGTGGCCTCGGCGTGGAAGTCCACCAACACCACGTCGGCCTCCATCTCCTCCAGAATCCGGTCGGCGGTGGTGAAGGGGTTGTCCACATTGGGGTCCATCTCCACCCGTCCCAGCAGGTTCATCACCCCGATCCGCAGCCCCATCGGGCCGGGGAACACCCCCCAGCCCCGGCCGGGCAGCCGGGCGGGGTAGTTGGCGGGACGGAGGATGTAGGGGTTATCGTCCAAAAAGCGGGTGATCTGGAGCCGGGACCAGGTGTGGTTCCCCAGGGTCACCACGTCCGCCCCGGCGTCCAGCAGCGCCCTGGCCTGGGCGGGGGTCAGCCCCACGCCGGACACATTTTCACCGTTGACCACCACAAAGTCAACGCCCTCCCGGCGCTTCATCCCCCGCAGGGTGCGGGACAGGTAGGACAGGCCGGATTCTGAGCAGACATCGCCCACCGCTAAAACACGCAAAATCAAATGAATCTCCTTCTTCTCTCTGAACGTCAGGGGTAAGATACCATAGGGGTACCTATCAGTATACCCCCTGACGGGGAAAAGCACAAGCGGAAATTTGCGGGGGTGGGGCTGGCCGCTGCTCCCGGCTCTCAGTAGGGGCGGCCCGGCCGCCCGCGAAAACCACCTGCTTACCCCGGGCGGCCAAGGGCCGCCCCTACACATACGGTTGCAAAAAACGGAACTTTTCGCCTCGTTGAACAGCATCACCGGAAATTCCGTTGGCATTTTACGATAGTTGTATAAAGTGAAGATTTAGGCTTCACACTCTAGTAGGGGCGCACACTGTGCGCCCCTACTGGTGGGAGGAAAGCACAACGGCCCCTCACCGCCACTAACAGCGAACGGCCAACACCTGACAAACAACCCCCACACGGCGCTTTCACGCCGTATGGGGGCTGGCTGATTTACTCCTCCCCCTGCTCCTGTCTGGCAGGGGTTCCCGTCCCGGTCTTGGGGTGGTG
>JAJQET010000322.1 GCA_021201515.1 Clostridiales bacterium
TGGGACGGACGCCCATGTGGCGCTTCCGGCCGGCCTTGCCGATGTGGATGTTGCCATGATCCTCATTGCCGATGCTGCCGATGACGGCGCGGCAGTCGGCCTTGATCAGGCGGTACTCACCGGAGGGGAGACGGACCTGAACGTACTTGCCTTCCTTGCCCATCAGCTGGGCGGCTTCACCGGCGGCCCGGACCAGCTGAGCGCCGTGGTTGGTGTGCATCTCGATGCAGGAGATGACGGTACCCACCGGGATGTTGGACAGGGGCAGGCAGTTGCCGGGGAGGATGTCGGCGTTGGGGCCGGACTCCACCTTGTCGCCCTTCTTCAGACCAGACTGGGCCAAGATATAGCTCTTGGTGCCGTCCTCGTACTGGATCAGGGCGATATAAGCGGTGCGGTTGGGGTCATACTCCAGGCGCAGCACCTCGGCCTGACCTTCCTTATCCCGCTTGAAGTCGATGATGCGGTAAATCTTCTTGTTGCCGCCGCCCTTGTGGCGGACGGTGATGCGGCCGTAGCTGTTGCGGCCGGAGTGCTTGCTCAGCTTTTGGGTGAGGCTGCGCTCAGGCTTGGCCTTCTTGTCGATCCCGTCGAAGCCGGACACGGTCATACCGCGGCGTGCCGGGGTAGTCGGCTTATAAGTCTTTACAGGCATGATGCGTTACCTCCTTTAAACCATTTCGTCGAAGAGCTCGATGGTCTTGGAGTCCTCAGTCAGCTTGACGACAGCCTTCTTGTAGGCGGGGCGCCTGCCCATAGGACCGTTGCCCATGCGCTTCTTCTTACCATCATAGTTCATGGTGTTGACCTTCTCCACCTTCACATCGAAGATCTTCTCGATGGCGGAGGCGATTTCGGTCTTGTTGGCCCGCTTGTCCACCACGAAGGTGTACTGCCGGTCGCTGGTAGCCATCATGGAAGCCTCGGTAACGACGGGCTTCCGAATAATATCATAAGCAGTCATTACTGGAATACCTCCTCAATCGTTGCCAGGGCGGCCTTATCGACCACCAGGCTCTTGGCGTTGACGATGTCATACACGCTCAGGATGGTTGCGGGGGTGGTGACCACGCCGGGGATGTTCCGGGCGGACAGCACCACGTTCTGCTTCACGCCGTCGGTGACGACCACGCTCTTGCCCGCATCGATGGCGGTGAGCAGCTGAACCATCTTCTTGGTCTTGACCTCGTCCAGGTCCAGGCCGTCCACCACATACACGGCGTTCTTGGCGGCCTTGTCGGACAGAACGCTCTTGAGCGCCAGGCGCTTGAGCTTCTTGTTCAGGGTGTAGCTGTAGCTGCGGGGCTTGGGGGCGAACACGATGCCGCCGTGGGTCCACTGAGGGCTGCGGGTGCTGCCCTGGCGGGCACGGCCGGTGCCCTTCTGTCTCCAGGGCTTCCGGCCGCCGCCGGAAACCTCAGCGCGGGTCAGAGCGGACTGCGTACCCTGCCGGCAGTTTGCCAGGTGGTTCTTGACCACGGCATGGACAGCGGCCTCGTTGGGTTCGATGCCGAACACAGCGTCAGACAGCTGGATATCGCCGGTCTGAACGCCGGTAATATCATATACATTAGCCTTAGCCATTGTAATCTCTCCTTCCCTTTATTTAGTGGTTTCTTGCGGAAGCCTTCTGCGGGTTCCGGCCGGAGGCCTTCTGCGGGTTCAGGCTGATAGCCGCGCCGGCCTTCTTCTCCACCAAGACCTTGGCAGTGCTCTTCAGCACGACAATGCCGCCCTTGGGGCCGGGAACTGCGCCCCGGACCGCGATCAGGTCGATCTCAGGGTCAACCTGCACCACGGTCAGGTTCTGAATAGTGACCTGCTCCGCGCCCATCTGGCCCGCGCCGATCTTACCCTTGCGGATACGGGACGGGGTGGAGGTGGAGCCCATGGAGCCTGCGTGACGGTGGACAGGGCCGCCGCCGTGGGTCATGGGGGTGCGCTGCGCGCCGTAGCGCTTGACCACGCCGGCGTAGCCCTTGCCCTTGCTGATGGCAGTGGCGTCCACGTGCTCGCCTGCGGCGAACACGTCGGCCTTCAGGATGTCGCCCACTTCCAGCTTGTCGTACTCGCTGAACTGGACCTCCTTGAGGACCTTCAGGTTCTCGTCGGTGGCCTTGGCCAGGTGGCCCTTCTGGGCCTTGGTCAGATGCTTCTCTGTGGTAGGCTGATAGCCCAGCTGGATGGCTTCATAGCCGTCCTTCTCGGCTGTCTTCTTCTGGACGACGGTGCAGGGGCCTGCCTTGATGACCGTAACAGGAACGACCTTGCCGTCTTCGTCAAAGGTCTGCGTCATGCCGACCTTTGTGCCGATGATTGCTTTCTCATTGGCCATTTTTGTTTTCCTCCTTAAAGGTTATTGGTTGAGGTAGTTGGCGGAGCGTGCATTGGGCTCACGCGTCAGCCATTGCTCTCTCAACATGACCCTCCCGACTCGCAAGACGCCGGGAAACGGGTACAACGAAGTTGATTGCGTCCCCTCTGTTTCAGGGACGTGCGCCGTCTCGGGCTTGCCTTTACAGCTTGATGGAGATATCCACGCCGGCGGGAAGCTGGAGGTTCATCAGGGACTCCACCGTCTTGGGGGTGGGGTTCTGGATGTCGATGAGCCGCTTGTGGGTGCGACGCTCGAACTGCTCCCGGGAGTCCTTATACTTGTGGGTGGCCCGCAGGATGGTGACGACCTCCTTCTTGGTGGGCAGCGGGATGGGGCCGGAGACGGAAGCGCCGGTGCGCTTGGCGGTCTCGACGATCTTCTCTGCGCTGGCGTCGATCAGCTGATGATCATAGGCCTTCAGACGGATACGGATAGATTCGTTTGCCATGATTTGTGTTCCTCCTTGTTTCGTACATTAGACGTACATGGCTGGACGGGGTTGGGGTGGGCTGAATTTCTGTACACTCCGCCGCGTGTATCACTCCGCGGCACACAGAAAGCCGACAGAACCTGCCGGCTGGCCGCCATGCGCGGCGATATACTCGCCTCTGGCACAGCGTATGAAATCAGCCGCCCGAATCCGGTCCGGACATACTCAGCGGAAGTTACCGGCGCAGCGCCGCAATCTCCCGCGTCATCGCATAGTGACCCCCGTAAGAGGGCACCTTGCATACTGTACCATGTTCCGGGCAGCTTGTCAAGGGTTTTCTTGGGAAAAGTTTGCAGTTTTTTTGATTTTATCCTGTTTTCACTTTATTATTGTGGTTTCCATTTCTTTCGTGGGCGGAAAGAAACGCTTTCAGCGGCTTCCGTCTCGTTTGCCTGCTGGTGGCCGCCCTGGTGATCTGTATTCTGCTGTCCGGCTGCTCCGGCGCTGTATTATTACGCGCTGGACACCTGAGGCGGGGCAAATGCTCTCTCCAGAGGATTGATTTTCTTAGATGAAGCAGGATAAATGAACTACGTTTTTGCCCTCCCGGCGGGCCCCATTTCTCGCGCCGCCGAGAAATGGGGGAAAGAGGGCGGCTTAAGAGGGACGCTGTGCGTCCCTCTTAAGCCGCCCTCTATCCCGCTGGGCTTCGCGCTGTCTAATCTATAAGTGGTCTGTCAGGCAACAGACGATGTGACTTATTACGCACCAAAGCTGCCGCCGATGGCGGCTGGCAGGGATTGCCGCCACGTCCCTGCCTGCGGCGGGACGGGCGACAATTTGGTTGCCCTTTGGTCGTGGACATCTGACGGTAAGGCTACGGTATTCCCCTCAACTCAGGATAGATTGCATTTTAAATTGATAACATCCCCCTCTCAGTGCGTCCCCACAGCGGGCCGCCCCCTCAGCAAATCCCCGCGCACCATTGCGGTGCGCGGGGATGTTTTTGTCCTCTGTCCGGAGGGTATACATTTAATATATTGTCGAATACTGCCGGAGGCCGTCCGTTCAGAGGTTCCTTAGTAGGCCACGCCCCAGACGATGACCTTCTTCGCCTTCTGGCCGCACACCGGGCAGACGTCGCCCAGACGGGCCTGCTCCTCCTCGGTCAGCTCCTGTTGGAGGGGCATACAGCGGGAGGACACCCCGGCCAGCTCCTTCATGGCGATCTCGCAGGCCTCGTTGCCGCACCACATGGTGCGGGCGAAGCAGGTATGCTCCTCCATGGCGGCCTTGATGGCGGGGACGCTGTCGAAGTCCAGTGTGTTGTCCTGAAGGCGCTGCTCGGCGGCGGCGTACAGATCGTCGTGGATGGCCTTCAAAAGCTCCTGCACTTTCGTCTCCAGCGCACCCTGTGGAATCACATACTTCTCCCCGGTATCCCGGCGGGCCAGGACGCGCTGGCCCTGCTCCATGTCCTTGGGTCCGATCTCTACCCGCAGGGGGACGCCCTTCATCTCATACTCGGCGTACTTCCAACCGTTGGACTGGTCACTGTCGTCGCACTTCACCCGGAGGCCCATAGCCTCCAGCCGGTCCCGGAGGCCATAGGCGGCCTCCAGCACGCCCTCCTTGTGCTGTGCCACAGGAATCACCACCACCTGAATGGGGGCGATGGCGGGGGGCAGCACCAGGCCGTTGTCGTCGCTGTGGGTCATGATGACCGCGCCGATGAGCCGGGTGGAGCAGCCCCAGGAGGTCTGATAGGGGTACTCCAGCTGATTGTTCCGGCCCTGGAAGGTGACGTCATAAGCCTTGGAGAACTTGTCCCCAAAGTAGTGGCTGGTGCCGGACTGGAGGGCCTTGCCGTCCTTCATCATGGCCTCGATGGTGTAGGTGGCCTCTGCCCCGGCGAACTTCTCCTTGTCCGTCTTGCGGCCCTTGAGCACGGGCATGGCCAGGGCGTCCCGGCAGAAGTCGGCGTAGCAGTTGAGCTGCTGCTCCGTCTCCGCCTGGGCCTCCTCCGCCGTCTCGTGGATGGTGTGGCCCTCCTGCCACCAGAACTCCCGGGAGCGCAGGAAGGGGCGGGTGCTCTTCTCCCAGCGCACCACGGAGCACCACTGGTTGTACTTCATGGGCAGCTCCCGCCAGGAGTGGAGGGTGTGGGCCCAGTGGTCGCAGAACATGGTCTCAGAGGTGGGACGAATGGCCATCCGCTCCTCCAGCTGGTCGCTGCCGCCCATGGTGACCCAGGCGGCCTCCGGCGCAAAGCCCTCCACCAGCTCGCCCTCCTTTTTCAGCAGGCTCTCCGGGATGAGCACCGGCATGGCCACGTTCTCATGGCCGGTCTCCTTGAACTTGCCGTCCAGGATGCGGGTGATATTCTCCCAGATGGCGTAGCCGTAGGGCCGCAGGATCATAAAGCCCTTGACGCTGGCGTAGTCCACCAGCTCCGCCTTCAGGCAGATGTCCGTATACCACTTGGCGAAGTCCTCGCTCATGGATGTGATGGCGCTGACCTTTTTCTTGCCGTTCTTTGCCATAAAATTACCTCATTTCTCCGTTTTCTTGTATTTTACCCTTTGGGGAGAAGAAAAACGCCCTCCTCCCCGAATTGCTTCAAGGACGAGAGCGTGACCGCTTCGTGTTACCACCTGAGCTTCGCCCCCGCCTCACAGCGGGAGCCTCAGCGGGTGCATCTCCTGCACCCCACGCTGTAACGGGCGCGCCCGGCGGGGTTTACCCGCGGCTCCAAACCGGGTTCAGCGCACCTTCCCGAAGCCTTGCACCCTCCGGCTCCTCTCTCTGCGTCAGGGAACGCCTACTGTGTTTCTTCACAGCCATTTCGGGGATATTATACCGGGTTTCCACCGGGTTGTCAACGGTTTTCTCACCGGTTTGGCGCTTTTCAGTCCTCCGGCATGGTGTCGTCCTCCCGCACCCAGTCCTCCACGTGAACCACGTTGTAGTCCGTGGGGCTTTTGCGGATGATGACCTTCTCAATGCCGGCGTTGATGATGGTGCGGCGGCACATGGAGCAGGAGGTGGTGTCCGTCAGCAGGGCGCCGGTGGCGGCGTCGTGGCCCACCAGGTAGAGGGTTGCGCCGATCATGTCGTTCCGGCTGGCGGAAATGATGGCGTTGGCCTCGGCGTGGACGCTGCGGCACAGCTCATACCGCTGGCCGGAGGGCACCTTCAGCTCCTCCCTTGTGCAGCGGCCCAGGTCCACGCAGTTCCGGCGGCCCCGTGGCGCGCCGTTGTAGCCGGTGGAGATGATCTCGTCATGCTTCACGATGATGGCCCCGTACTGCCGCCGCAGGCAGGTGGAGCGCTCCAGCACAGTCTCCGCAATATTCAGATAGTAATTGGTCTTGTCCACACGCTTTTCCACGCAGGCCGCCTCCCGTTCCTTTGTTCTGCACTCATTATAATAGAATCTCCGGGAAAAGGCAAGAGAAACACGCCGTTTGCCGGAGGCCGGGCCGCCGTCACCCGCCGTCGCCGTACAACGCATCCACGGCGCAGCCAAACAGGGCAGCAATGGACCTCAGCTCAATGTCGGTGATGAAGCGCTGGCCGGACTCAATGCGCTGAATCGCGTTTTTGTCCAGATTCAGGCCGATGAGCTGGAGCTGGTCCGCCATCTGCCGCTGGGACCACTTGCGGGCGGTGCGCAGGCGGGCGATTTCCAGACCGCAGAGGTTATTCCTGCCGTCTGCTGTTTTATTCGTAAACATAAATTCCTCCAAAATTGACATTCAGTGCTTGTCACCTCCCTCAGTTTGTGCTATACTTGTAAAAGAATGACATTCAGTAAATGTCAATTTTGGATGGGCAGGCTTTTTTGAGAAAATTTGGAAATTTCAACGTCCCAGCCCCGCCGTCAGCGGCGAGGCTGCCCGCGAGGTTCTGATTTTTCGCATTTTTGAATCGTTTTTATCCGAGTTTTCCGCTTTTAAAGTAGCAAATTGCACAAAAATCCGGTTCAGCTCCCCGGTAAATTTCCGGCTTTATATAGCATTTTTAACAAAAATTTGATTCCTTGCACAAAGGGTCTTGCATTTTATAACAGGAAATGCTACATTAGCTAATGTAAAGAAGTTGTAAAATAGTTGTAAACTATTTACATGGGCATTTTAGTCAAATACGGCTGCCGGTTTTCCTCTTGAAGCCTTTTTCTCATCGGAGGATGGGGGCGCGCCGCCCATACGGAAAGGGGCCCTGACGAGACATGGCGGAAAAAGAATTGCGCAGGATGAACCGCACGGAGCTGATCGAAATCATCTACGCCCTGCAGCAGAACGAGAAATCCCTCCGGGAGCAGAATGAGGCCCTCCAGCGCCAGCTGGACGACCGGCTCCTGCGGCTGGAGCAGGCCGGCTCCATCGCGGAGGCCTCTCTGAGCCTGAACCACATCTTTGAGGACGCCCAGCAGGCGGCGGCGCAGTACCTCTCCTCGCTGGAGCTGGCCAACGATCAGGCGCAGCAGCGTCTGGCCCAGGCCGACGCCCGGCTGGCCGAGGCCCAGGAACGGGCCGACCAGATTGAGGCGGACTGTCAGGCCCGGCTGGAGCGGGCGGATGCCGCCGCCGAAGCCCGGCTGGCCCAGGCGGAGGCGGACTATCAGGCCCGGATGGCCCAGGCGGAGGAATTCGCCCAACAGAAGGACGCCGCCTTCCGCCGGAGCGTCCGGCGGGCGCTGGAGAAGTACCCCGGCCTGGCCTGGCATATGTGGGAGGACGTATGGGAACAGAGGCTGGAGCCGTAGGATGTACGCACACAGGGCCGGTTCCGCCGGGGCGTTTGATTTCAGCCGGAGGGGAGGCCGGGTATGAACGAAAAGCCAAAGTATGTCACCCTCCCCACGGAGGAGGCCGTGGCCGCGGAGCGGCAGCGGCTGAACTATCAGAAGCGGTTCCGCCAGACCCTGCGCACCACCGTTTACGCCCTGGTGGTGGTGGCGGCGGTGGCGGTGCTGATTGCCACCATGGTGCTGCCCGTCCTCCAGGTGTCCGGCAGCAGTATGGAGCCCACCCTCTCCGACGGGGACGTCATCGTCCTGCTGAAAAGCGGGGAGTTCGAGACCGGCGACCTGGTGGGGTTCTACTACCAGAACAAGCTGCTGCTGAAACGGGTCATCGCCGGGCCGGGGGACGTGGTGGATATTGACGAAGAAGGCAGCGTCTATGTCAACGACGTGCTGCTGGACGAGCCGTATGTGACGGAGAAGGCCCTGGGGGAGACTGACCGGGACTACCCCTACCAGGTGCCGGAGGGCCGCTACTTTGTGATGGGGGACAACAGAACCACCTCCATCGACTCCCGCTCCACCGCCATCGGCTGTATTGAGACGGACCAGATTCTGGGGAAGGTCATCCTCCGCATCTGGCCGTTGGAACAGATTTCTATTTTGTATTGAAGGGAGGTATGCATATGATTTGTCTGAAATACAGGGGCCATCTGCACAGAGGGGTGGGGGCGCCGGTGCGCTTCCATCTGCGGATTTAGCGGCGGCACCCTGCAAAACACTGTCAAACCATTTTAAAATTTTTCAAAAAGGAGAATGAAATCATGCGTAAACTGAAAAAGCTGGCCAGCCTGCTGCTGGCCCTGGTGATGTGCTTTGGCCTGACCTGCACCGCGTTCGCCAGCAGCAGCGGCGTTACCCCGGAGGTCGGCAGCATCACGATTACGAACGCCTACGAAGGCGAAACCTACAAGGTCTACAAACTGCTAGACCTGACCTACAACACAAGCGGAACCTCGTATGCCTATTCGATTGATCCGACGTCAGAGTGGTATGACTTCTTCACAACCGGCGATGGGGCCGGCTACGTAAGTGTGGACGTCACTACCTACCAGGTGACATGGACTGGAGGCGAAACCGGCACAGGCTCTCAGGCCGAAGCGTTTGCAAAGGCAGCGCTGGCCTATGCGGAGGCGAACAATATCTCCCCAACCGCCACCGATGTCGCGGATGACAGCGGAACGCTTACGTTCAGCGGTCTGGAGTACGGCTATTATCTGATCGATTCCTCTCTCGGCACCGTGCTTACCCTGGATTCCACGGACCCGGATGTAAAGGTGACGGATAAAAACACGGCGCCTACAGTAGACAAGACGGTTGTGGAAGATACCGGAGGTGCCTATGGTGACTCCAATACTGCGGACGTTGGTGAGGTTGTTTCCTTCCGGATTGTGATTAACAATGGATACGCCTCCACCAATCTGGTGCTGCACGATACTCTGTCCGCTGGGCTGACCCTGAATGAAAACAGCTTTGAGGTACACATCGGCTCGTCCCTGGCTTCGGCGGACAACACAGTTGACTCTTCGTATTATACGATTACCACCTCCGGCCTGACGGACGGCTGCACCTTTGAGATTGCTTTCGAAGACAGCTTTACCACAGATGTCTTGACCGACTCCCAGCTCATCATCGTAACGTATACCGCCACCGTCAATTCCGATGCGGTGATTTACGGCGATGGCAACTCGAACGAAACCTATGCGAGCTATGGCAATGATTCGGAATCCACCTCTGATAAAACAACCACCTATGTCTACGAGCTGTATGTTTACAAGTACACAGAAACTACTGATGCCAATACATCCGTAACGACGGAAACCGCCCTGTCCGGCGCGAAGTTTGTCCTGTACAAGGAAGTAAACGGCACGAACTATTACGCTGTGTTGGACAGCGACGGCAAAATCAGCAGCTGGACGACCTATAAAACGCAGGACGACATTGACGAGGCTTACGCCAACGGTGATATTGACTACGACACATATATTGCGGCCGTCCCCGCCACAGAGTTGGAGACTGACGACACCGGCCTGGTCTATTTCGGCGGCCTGGATGCGGGTACTTATTATCTGGAGGAGACGGAAGCTCCGGATGGCTATAATCTGCTAAACGCCGCAACTACTATTACCATCGCGCAGGACGGCACCATTAGCGGTGCCAAGACAGTAACATATGACAACGGTGACGAGTATACCGCAATTAAGGTCTACAACGGCAGCACAGCTGAGATGCCCTCCACCGGCGGCATCGGCACCACCATCTTCTATGTGGTGGGCGGCGTGCTGGTGGTCGGCGCCGTGGTGGTGCTCATCACCAGAAAGCGCATGAACAAGGACTGAACACCGTGAAACAGGGCTGACCCCGGCCCGCCGGCAGGCCGGACCGGGCAGACCGGGAGGGAGCGAAAGGGAAAGGGCCTGATGGACGATGGAACGCAACAAGAAGCAATCTGCGGCGCGGAAAAAGGGCCGGGCCGGCACCATTGCGCTGGTGTGCGTGTTCCTCCTGGGCCTGTCCCTCCTGCTTTATCCCTCCTTCAGCAACTGGTGGAATGAGCGGGCACAGACCAGGGTGGTGCTGTCCTATGAGGAGGCCGTGTCCGGCCTGAACGACGAGGACTATTCCGCCATCTTTGAGGCGGCCGACGCCTACAATGAGGCGCTGGCCGCCCTTGGCACCGCCGCCGCCCTCCGGTCCGACGAGCCGGTGGAGGGCTATGAGGAGGTTCTGGACATCACCGGCACCGGGGTCATGGGCTATATCACCATTGAGAAAATCGACGTGGAGCTGCCCATCTACCACGGCACCAGCGACAGCGTCCTCTCCGCCGGGGCGGGCCACCTGGAGGGCAGCAGCCTCCCCGTGGGGGGCGAGGGCACCCACAGCGTCATCTC
>JAJQET010000287.1 GCA_021201515.1 Clostridiales bacterium
TCGATGAGGCGCTTGATGTCCATAGCGACGTTACGACGCAGGTCACCTTCCACCGTGTAGTGCTTTCCGATTTCCTCACGCAGTGCGCTCTCCTGCTCTTCCGTCAGGTCCCGCACGCGGATGTCGGGGTTGATCCCCGTCGCCGCCAAAATCTTTTTGGAGCTGGTCAGGCCAATGCCATAGATATAGGTCAGGCCGACCTCAATACGCTTGTCTCTCGGCAAGTCAACACCAGAAATACGTGCCATATGATCAATACACCTCCTTTAACCCTGTCTCTGCTTATGCTTGGGATTCTCACAAATCACCATTACTCTGCCCTTGCGCTTAATGACCTTGCATTTTTCGCACATGGGCTTAACGGACGGTCTTACTTTCATCGTTTTATACCTCCTGTTTTGCTGGTCACGGAGGGTTCCCTTGTCCAGAGGGCGTACTCCGTGGTTCCCGGTTCGATGAATGTTCCGGGGTTATTTGCTTCTCCAGGTAATCCGGCCGCGGGTCAGGTCATAAGGGGACATCTGGACTGTCACCTTATCTCCCGGGAGGATCCTGATATAGTTCATTCTGAGCTTGCCAGAAATGTTCGCCAGAATGGTGTGGCCTTTGCCAATGTCTACCTTGAATACAGCGTTCGGCAGAGCCTCGACGACCACGCCTTCCAGCTCGATCATATCTTCTTTGGACAAGAGAACGGCCTCCTTATATGGGACTTGATTCGCGGAAGGCTGCAAGGGCTGCGCGCAGGGCGCGGTCAGAAATCTTGCCGCCTCTCTGCAATCTTACGATTGCCGGATGTGCGCTGGTTCCTACGCCCCGAAGATGCTTCACGCTCTTCTTTTTTGGCGCGTCCAGCTTTCTCTCCCTTCCGTCCGCCAGCAGGCAGTAGCCGTCCTCCACGCTTAACACGCAGAAGATGCGGCCCTTGTCATGTCCGGCCAGGGAGAGAACGATTTCGTAAGGGTGGATAGCTTCCATATCAATCTCCGCACCGGGTGAGGATCTCAGGCTCGCCTTCGGTGATGAGAATGGTATTTTCATAATGGGCGGCGTACTTGCCATCGGCAGTTTTCACCGTCCAGCCGTCGGGCATCTGCTTGATGTGGCGGGTACCGGCGTTGATCATAGGCTCCACGGCGATGGTCATGTTCTTCACCAGCCGGGGGTTGCCTCCCAGGCGGTGCGCCTCGACGAAGTTGGGCACCTCCGGCGCTTCGTGCATCTTGCTGCCCACGCCGTGGCCCACATACTCCCGGACCACGCCGAACCCGGCGGCCTCCGCACAGGTCTGCACCCCTCTTGAGATGTCGCTGACCCGGTTCCCGGCCACAGCATACTTGATGCCGGCCCAGAAGGACTGCTCCGTCACCGAAATCAGCCGCTTTGCCTCGTCGCTGATCTGCCCCACAGGGTAGGTACCGGCGCAGTCGCCGTGGTATCCCCCGATGGGCAGGCCCGTCTTTTTGTCAATGCCCTCGTAGCCGATGCAGGCTCCGATGTCGATGGAGACGATGTCCCCCTCCTCCAGCCGCCGCTTGCCGGGGATGCCGTGAATGATCTCGTCATTCACGGAGATGCAGGCGGTGCCGGGGAAGCCGTACAGATGCAGGAAGGAGGGATAGCCGCCGTTGGCGATGATGAACTTGTACATGGCCTTGTCAAGTTCCTTCGTCGTAATGCCGGGGCGCACCAGAGATGCGCCGTAGGCCCTCGCCTGGGCGGTGAGCCTTCCGGCCTTCCGCATCAGCTCGATTTGCCGTTCCGACTTGATGACGATGCGATCAGCCATGATTATTCACCCAGGACTTTCATGATGGCGGCGTTGACCTCGTCCACGCTGCCCCGGATGTCCACCACCTTCAGCAGGCCACGCTGGGCGTAGAAGCCCTTCAGCGGCTCGGTCTGCTGGTGGTAGGTGACCAGACGGCTCTTCACCGTCTCCGGCTGATCGTCCCTGCGCTGGCCCAGGGCCTCGCCGCACAGGTCGCAGATGCCCGCCTGTTTGGGGGGATTGGCGACGATGTGGTAGGTGGCCCCGCAGGCCGGGCAGGTACGGCGGCCCGTCATGCGCTGCTCAATCTCCGCATCGGGTACCTCGATGGATACCACCGCGTCGAACTGAATGCCGGCGTTCTCCAGGGCTTCGGCCTGGGCGATGGTGCGGGGGACGCCGTCCAGAATATAGCCGTTCTGGGCGTCGGGCTCCTGGAGCCGCTCCCCGATGACCCCGATGATGACCTCATCGGGCACCAGGGCGCCGGCGTCCATATACGCCTTGGCCTTCAGCCCCACCGGGGTGCCGTTCCGCACAGCGGAACGGAGGATGTTGCCGGTGGAGATGGTGGGAATGTTCAGCTTTTTGCTGATAATCTCAGCCTGGGTGCCTTTCCCTGCGCCGGGAGCGCCCAACAGAATCAGTTTCATGCCAGGTGCCCTCCCATCAGCTGTTCAGGAAGCCCTTGTAGTGGCGCATCATCATCTGCGCCTCCAGCGCTTTCTGGGTGTCCAGCGCCACGGAGACCACAATCAGCACAGAGGTGCCGCCGATGGACAGGGCGCTGATGTTGAAGATGTTGCCGGTGATGATGGGCAGGATGGCGATGACCATCAGGTACAGGGCGCCGAACATGGTGATGCGGTTCAGCACCTTGCTCAGGAAGTCCGCCGTGGGACGGCCGGCCCGGTAGCCAGGGATGAAGCCGCCCTGCTTCTTCAGGTTGTTGGCCACCTCAACGGGGTTGAACTGGATCATGGCGTAGAAGTAGGAGAAGCCTACGATCAGCAGCGCATAGATGATGCAGTACAGCACGCCGTCGGTGTCAAACACCGTCATAAAGGCGGAGTTGGCAAAGCTGGGCACAAAGGCCGCAATCGTTGCGGGGATGGAGGCAATGGTCTGGGCAAAGATGATGGGCATCACGCCGGACATATTGACCTTCATGGGGATGTTGGTGGACTGGCCGCCGTACATCTTCTGGCCCACCACGCGCTTGGCGTACTGGACGGGGATGCGGCGCTCCGCCAGGGAGACAAAGACCACGGCCACCAGAATCAGCACCACGCCAATGATGATGACGGGCACAAAGGCGGGATGGAGCATGACGGTGTCCTCGTCGGTGGAACCGGCCAGCCAGTTGGACACGCCGGTGTACATATAGTACACCGCGTTGGGCAGCCGGGAGATGATGCCGCCGAACAGGATGATGGAGATGCCGTTGCCCACACCGTACTCGGTGATCTGCTCACCCAGCCACATGACGAACACGGAGCCTGCCGTAAAGGTCAGGATGATGACGATGCCGGCCCAGACCGTCTCGTTGGACAGGAAGTCATAGTACCGAATCATCATATAGTAGCCGAAAGCCTGCAGCAGGCCCAGGCCCAGGGTGGTGTAGCGGGTGATCTGCTCCAGCCGTTTCCGGCCCCGCTCACCGCCGTCCCGCTGCATCCGCTCCAGGGCGGGGATGGCAACGGTCAGCAGCTGGATAATGATGGATGCGTTGATATAGGGCTGAATGCTGAGGGCCAGCACGGTTGCGCTGCCATAGCCGCCGCCGCTCATGACGTTCAACAGGCCGAGGATGTTGCTCCCCTGGGCGTTGAAGTAGCTTTGCAGGCTGCTCGTGTCGATGAAGGGGACGGGGATGTTGTTGCCCAGGCGGAAGATCAGCAGGATGAAAGCGACGAAGAGCAATTTCTTACGCAGCTCAGGAATTTTCCAAGCGGTGCGAATCGTCTCAATCACTTAGATCACCTCGGCCTTTCCTCCAGCAGCTTCGATTTTCTCCTTTGCGGAGGCAGAGAAGGCGGTCGCCTGGACAGTCAGCTTCCTGGTCAGCTCGCCGTTGCCCAGGATTTTCACCCCGTACTTGCACTGGGTCACCAAACCGGCGTCCATGAGGGACTGGAGGTTCACGGTGGCCCCGTCCTCAAACTTGTTCAGAGCGGAGCCGTTGATGGCGGTCAGGGGCTTTGCGAAGATGTTGTTGAAGCCGCGCTTGGGCACCCGGCGGGCCAGAGGCATCTGGCCGCCCTCGAAGCCAATGCGGACGCCGCCGCCGCTGCGGGCCTTCTGGCCCTTATGGCCGCGGCCTGCGGTCTTGCCGTTGCCGGTACCGGCTCCGCGGCCCTTCCGCTTGCCGACCTTGGTGGAACCGGCGGCAGGAGACAGGTTGTAGAGTTCCATAGTGCTGTCCTCCTTACTGCTCCTCGGTGACCTGGAGCAGGTAACCGATCTGAGCGATCTTGCCGCGGGTGGCGGCGTTGTCAGGCTGCACAGTGGTGTCGCCAATCTTGCGCAGGCCCAGAGCGGCGGCGGTGGCCTTATGGGCGGCGATTCTGCCGTTCAGGCTCTTGACCAGCTTAATATTGATGTTTGCCATTGTTGTCAGCCTCCTTACAGAATCTCTTCCACGCGCTTGCCACGGGTGGCTGCAACCTGCTCAGGGGTGCGCAGATCCTTCAGCGCGGCGAAGGTGGCCGCCACCACGTTCTCAGCGGTGTGGGAACGCAGGCACTTGGTACGGATGTCAGTGATCCCGGCAGCCTCCATGACGGCACGGACGGGGCCGCCGGCGATGACGCCGGTACCGGCGGAAGCGGGCTTGAGCAGGATGCGGCCGGCCGCGTACTCACCGATGACCTCGTGGGGGATGGTGGTGCCGGACATGGCGACGGTGATCATGTTCTTCTTCGCGTCCTCGATGCCCTTGCGGATGGCCTCGGGAACCTCGGCGGCCTTGCCAATGCCGAAGCCCACCTTGCCCTTGCCGTCACCGATGACCATCAGTGCGGAGAACTTGGAAACGCGGCCGCCCTTGACGGTCTTGCTGACGCGGTTCAGATAGACCAGCTTTTCAATATATTCGCTGGCCTCTTTTTCATATCTGGGCATACTGTTTCCTCCTCCCATCAGAATTGCAGGCCGCCCTCACGGGCGCCCTCAGCCAGAGCCTGGACACGGCCGTGATAGACATAGCCGCCGCGGTCAAAGACCACAGTGTCGATGCCCTTGGCCTTGGCACGCTCTGCCACGTTCTTGCCCACCAGGCGGGCGGCAGCTTTCTTGTCGCCGTCGCAGGTGAAGCCCTTATCCAGGGAGGATGCGGAAGCCAGCGTCACGCCGTTCACATCGTCGATGATCTGGGCGTAGATGTTGGTCTCGCTGCGGAACACGTTCAAACGGGGTCTTTCGGGCGTGCCGGAGATTTTGGCACGGACGCGCTTATGCCGCTTCAGACGCTGCGCGTTGGTATTGGGACGGGTAATCATTTAGGCACACCTCCTTATTTCTTCTTGGCGCCGGTCTTGCCTTCCTTGCGGCGGATGACTTCATCGGCGTACTTGATGCCCTTGCCCTTGTAGGGCTCAGGCGGCCTCTTGCCGCGGATGACGGCGGCGAACTGGCCCACGACCTGCTTATCGCAGCCACGCACCACGATGGTGTTGGCGTCGGGCACTTCCATGGTGATGCCGGGGATCTCCTCCACCACCACGTCATGGGAATAGCCCAGCTTCATGGTGACGGTGTTGCCCTTCTTCTCCACACGATAGCCGATGCCGTTGACCTGGAGGGTCTTGGTGAAGGTTTCGTGGCAGCCAACCACCATGTTGTGCAGCAGCGCACGGGTGGTGCCGTGGAGGGAACGCATCTCCTTGCTGTCATTGGGGCGGGTGACCAGCAGCTCGGTCCCCTCCTGCTTGATGGTCAGGCTGGGGTTAAAGGCCCGCTGCATTTCGCCCTTGGGTCCCTTGACCGTCACCAGGTTGCCGTCGGCAATGGTGACCGTGACACCGGCAGGGACGGTAATCGGTGCTCTTCCTACTCGAGACATATTAACGATACCCTCCTTACCAAACGAACGCCAGGACTTCGCCGCCGACGTGCTGCGCCCGGGCAGCTTTGTCGGTGAGGACGCCCTTAGAGGTGGATACGATGGCAATGCCCAGGCCGTGGAGCACCTTGGGCAGCTCGTCCGCGCCGGCATAGACCCGCAGGCCGGGCTTGGAGACCCGACGCAGGCCGGTGATGGCGCGCTCGTTGCCGTTGTACTTCAGGGTGATGCGGATGATGCCCTGGGTGCCGTCGTCGATGAGCTGGTAGTTCTTGATATAGCCCTCATCCAGCAGAATCTTGGCGATGGCCTTCTTCATGTTGGACGCAGGAACATCGACGGTGCTGTGCTTCGCGTTGCTCGCATTGCGAATCCGGGTCAGCATATCAGCAATAGGGTCTGTGATGTGCATGATGAATGACCTCCTTAACATGGATGGTTACAGGGGTTTCAGCTTTTTCGCTTAAATGCCCTCTGTTCAAAGCGCCAGGGTATCAGGGGAACCTTGGGCTGACGCCCGGAGGCGGGCCGGGTATTCCGCCTGACTTCTGACGCTGGTTGACGAATCAGGGTTCCCGGCTTACCAGGAAGCCTTCTTCACGCCGGGGATCTCGCCCTTATAGGCCAGCTCCCGGAAGCAGATACGGCAAACGCCGTAGTTGCGCAGGTAGGCGTGGGGACGGCCGCAGATCTTGCAGCGGTTGTAGCGGCGAGTGGAGTACTTCGGCTCTCTCTGCTGCTTCAGTTTCATAGAAAGTTTCGCCATGATGTTCTCCTCTCGTTATTTCGCAAAGGGTGCGCCCAGCTGGGCCAGCAGGTCCCGTGCTTCCTCATCGGTCTCGGCGGTGGTGACAAAGACCACGTTCATGCCGCGGATCTTGTCGATCTTGTCGTACTCGATTTCGGGGAAGATCAGCTGCTCCTTGATGCCCAGGGCATAGTTGCCGCGGCCGTCGAAGGCGTCGGGGTTGATGCCGCGGAAGTCACGGACACGGGGAAGGGCGATGTTGAAGAGACGGTCCACAAACTCCCACATCTTGTCCTGACGCAGGGTGACCTTCACGCCGATGGGCATACCCTCACGGAGCTTGAAGTTTGCGATGGACTTCTTGGCCTTGACGATGACAGGCTTCTGGCCGGTGATGGTGGCGATGTCGCCCACCACGGCGTCCATAACCTTGGCGTTCTCCTTGGCCTCGCCAACGCCCACGTTCACCACGACCTTGACCAGCCGGGGAATCTGCATGACGCTCTTGTAGCCATACTTCTGCATGAGTGCAGGAGCGATTTCGGCATTGTACTTATCCTTTAAAACAGGCATTGTTCGTTACGCTCCTTTCTCAGATTTCTTCGCCGCACTTTTTGCAGGCGCGGACTTTCTTGCCGTCCACAAACTTGTGGCCGACGCGGGTGGGCTTGCCGCACTTGGGGCAGACCAGCATGACCTTGCAGGCATACAGGGCGCCCTCCTTCTGGATGATGCCGCCCTCGTCGCCCTGACGCTGGGGCTTGGTGTGACGGGACTGGACGTTGACGCCCTTCACCACAACCTTGCCCTCGGCGGGCATGGCGGTCAGAACCTCGCCGGTCTTGCCGGCGTCCTTGCCGCTGAGGACGATGACGTTATCGCCCCGCTTGATGTTCATCTTCATATCTCGGTACCCCCTTAAATCACTTCGGGAGCCAGGGACAGGATTCTCAGATAATCCTTGTCACGCAGCTCGCGGGCCACCGGGCCAAAGATACGGGTGCCCACAGGGGTCTTATCCTCCTTGATGAGAACGGCAGCGTTCTCGTCAAAGCGGACGTAAGAGCCATCTGCACGGCGCACACCGCGGACGGAGCGGACGACAACGGCCTTCACCACATCGCCCTTCTTGACCTGACCGCCGGGGGCAGCCTTACGGACAGAGGCAACCACGGTGTCGCCGATGTTGCCGTACTTCCGCTTGGAGCCGCCCAGTACGCGGATGGTCTTAATCATTTTGGCGCCGGTATTATCGGCAACCTTCAGATAGGATTCTTCCTGAATCATACCGGTACCTCCTTACTTTGCCTTCTCGATGATTTCAACCAGTCTCCAGCGCTTATCCTTGGACAGGGGGCGGGTCTCCATCACGCTGACGCGGTCGCCCACATGGGCCTGATTCAGCTCGTCATGGGCCTTCAGCTTATAAGTTCTCTTGACGATCTTCTTGTACAGGGGATGGGCCACGCGGTCGGCGATGGCCACAACGATCGTCTTATCCATCTTATCGGAAACAACCAGGCCGACTCTGGTTTTACGGGAAGAAGTTCTTGCCATAGTTGATCCCTCCTTACTGCTTGGTGGAAGCAGCGATCTGCTTCTCACGGATGATTGTCTTGACCCGGGCGATGTCCTTCTTGACATCGGCGATCCGGCCGGGATTGTTCAGCTGATTGGCGGCATTCTGGAAGCGCAATTCAAACAGCTCTTTCTTCAGCTCCATCAGCTTGGTCTCCAGCTCAGCGGGGGTCATGCCGCGCACGTCAACAGCCTTCATTACGCTTCAACCTCCTCTGCCGCTTCCTTCTTGATGATCTTGGTCTTGATGGGCAGCTTGTACGCAGCCAGGCGCAGAGCCTCACGGGCGGCCTCCTCGGAGACGCCGGAGATCTCAAACATCACCCGGCCGGGCTTCACCACGGCCACCCAGAACTCAGGGGAGCCCTTACCTTTACCCATACGGGTCTCGGCAGGCTGCTTGGTGATGGGCTTATCGGGGAAAATCTTGATCCAGATTTTGCCGCCACGCTTGGTGCTGCGGCTCATGGTGACACGGGCCGCTTCGATCTGACGGGAGGTGATCCATGCCGGCTCCAGAGCCTGCAGGCCGTACTCGCCATAGCTGACCGTGTTGCCGCGGCTGGCTTTGCCGGTCATGCGCCCGCGCATCTGCTTGCGGTACTTGACCCTTTTCGGCATCAGCATTACTGATCTCCTCCTTCCTTACGGGGTTGACGGCTGCGGCCGGTGTTCTGGCTGCGGCCATTCTGATTGCGGTCATTGCGGTCGTTGCGGTCGTTCCTGCGGTCGTTGCGGCGGCGGGGACGGTCGCTGCGCTCATGATAGGGCTTGCTCAGGTCCAGGGTCCGGGGGGTGGTGCGCAGGGTCTGCTGGAGCACCTCTCCCTTGTACACCCACACCTTGATGCCGATGCGGCCATAGGTGGTGGCGGCCTCAGCGAAGCCGTAATCGATGTCGGCCCGCAGGGTCTGCAGGGGAATGGTGCCCTCATGGTAATGCTCGGTGCGGGCAATCTCAGCGCCGTTCAGGCGGCCGCCGATGCTGACCTTGATGCCCTTGGCACCGGCCTTCATGGCACGGCCAATGGAGTTCTTCATGGCCCGACGGAAGGAGGTACGCTTCTCGATCTGCTGGGCGATGTTCTCGGCCACCAGCTGGGCGTTGGTGTCCACCTCGCCCCGCTTGACCTCGACGATGTTCAGCGCCACGGTCTTGCCGGTCATCTTCTCCAGCTGAGTGCGGAGCTTCTCGATTTCAGTGGCGTCCTTGCCCAGGATCATGCCGGGGCGGGCGCAGTGCACATAGACAGTGACCTTCGCGTTGTCCCGCTCGATTTCGATTTTGGGCACACCGGTGACGTACAGGGTCTTCTTCAAAAACTTGCGGATTTTGTTGTCCTCAACGATCAGGTCGCCGACCTTCTCATCGCTGGCGTACCAACGGGAATCCCAGTCCTTAATGACACCCACACGGAAACCGTGGGGATTTACTTTCTGTCCCATTTTCTTGCCTCCTTATTCCTTCTCCGCCACCACGACGGTGATGTGGGAAGTTCTCTTGTCGATGCGGCAGCCGCGACCTTTGGCCCGGGGGCGCATACGCTTCATGGTCATGCCGGCGTCGGCGTAGGCCGCCTTGACAACCAGGTTATCGGGGTCCATGCCGTGGTTGTTCTCGGCGTTGGCCGCTGCGCTCTGCACCAGCTTGACCAGCAGTTCAGAGGCTGCTTTGGGAGTATTGTTCAGGATGGCGGTGGCCATCTCCACGTCCTTGCCACGGATCAGTTCACAGACCACGTTCACCTTCCGGGGGGAGATGCGGGCGAAGGACAAGCTCGCTTTAGCTTCACTCATGATTCATGTCCTCCTTACTTGGTCTTGCCACCGCTGTGGCCCTTGAACGTGCGGGTAGGCGCGAACTCACCCAGCTTGTGACCCACCATATCCTCGGTCACATAGACAGGGATGAACTTCTTGCCGTTGTACACGTTGATGGTGTGGGAGACGAAGGAGGGATAGATGGTGGAGCTACGGCTCCAGGTCTTGAGCACCTTTTTCTCCCCCGTTGCGTTCAGTTCATCGACCCGCTTCAGCAGCTCAGGGGCGCAGAAGGGGCCTTTTTTGATCGATCTGCTCATGCTAATGCCTCCTTACTTCGCGCCGCGATGGCGAACGATAAACTTCTCGGTACGGTTCTTCTTGTTCCGGGTCTTGTAACCCATGGCGGGCTTGCCCCAGGGGGTGACAGGGCCGGGACGGCCAACGGGGGCACGGCCTTCGCCGCCGCCGTGGGGATGGTCGTTGGGGTTCATGACGGAGCCTCGGACGGTGGGACGGACGCCCATGTGGCGCTTCCGGCCGGCCTTGCCGATGTGGATGTTGCC
>JAJQET010000266.1 GCA_021201515.1 Clostridiales bacterium
GAACAGGGCATCACCAACGTGAAGCTGGTGACGGCCCTGAAAACCATGCCCGCCGTGATCGCCTATTTGTGCGAAAATGATGCACAAATCGACGCATTTCTCGCACCGGGCCATGTCAGCGTGGTGACGGGGAGCCAGGTATTCCGCCCTCTGGCGGAGCGGTACCGGCTGCCCTTCATCGTGTCCGGATTTCAGGGGGGCGAGCTGCTGGCGGCGATTTACGGGGCGGTGCGCTCCGTGGGCCAGGGCCGAGTGCTGAACCTGTATCCCTCCGTTGTGACGGAGCAGGGGAACTGTGAAGCACAAGACCTTGTCAGTCATTATTTCCAGCCCTGCAGCGTGGTCTGGCGGGGCATGGGGGAGATTCCGGGTTCCGGCATGATGCTCCGCCCGGCGTTTTCCACCTTTGAAGGGGGCAGCGCCGGATTGAACCGGGACAACGCCAACCCCGCCTGCTCCTGTGGGGCGGTTCTCTCCGGCAAGCTGCGGCCGGGGGACTGCCCTCTCTTTGGCAGGGGGTGCAGCCCCATGAACCCCCAGGGGGCCTGCATGGTCTCCACCGAGGGGAGTTGCTTCCAGTATTTTACCAATCATCGTGACAGGTAGGTGTGTACCATGAAAATCACAATGGCTCACGGCGCCGGGGGCAGAGCCACCGGCGAATTGATTGGACGAATTTTCGCCCGACACTTTGACAACGAGGTTCTGAACCAGATGGAGGACAGCGCCGTGGTACCCGCCTCCGGCCGCATTGCACTGACCACGGACAGCTTTGTGGTGACGCCGCTGACCTTCCCCGGCGGGGATATTGGGCGGCTGTGCGTCTGCGGCACGGTGAACGATTTGGCCATGCGGGGGGCCGTCCCCAAATACCTGACCTGCGGCTTCATTCTGGAGGAAGGGCTGGACAGCGCCCTGCTGGAGACCCTGGTGGCCAGCATGGCGGCCACGGCCAGAGAGGCCGGGGTGGCCATCGTGGCAGGGGATACCAAGGTGGTGGAGGGCCATGGCGGCCTCTACGTCAATACCGCTGGCGTGGGCTTCGTCCCGGAGGGGGTGGAGATCTCCGCCGCCCGCTGTGCCCCGGGGGACGCCGTGCTGGTGTCCGGCGACCTGGGCGACCACCACGCCTGCATCCTCAGCCAGCGTATGGGGATTCAGAACGGGATTCAGAGCGATTGCGCCCCCCTCAGCGGGATGGTGTGGGAGCTGCTGGAGGCGGGCATCCAGGTCCACGCCCTCCGGGACGTGACCCGGGGCGGCCTTGCCACCGTGTTAAAGGAGCTGGCGGAGGCCTCCGGGTGCAGCATCGCCCTGGAGGAGACCGCCCTGCCGGTGAACCCGCAGGTGCGGGACTTCTGCGGTCTGCTGGGGCTGGACCCCTTATATATGGGCAATGAGGGCAAGCTGGTGGCTGTCCTCCCGGCGGCCCAGGCGGAGGAGGCCCTGGCGGTGCTACGGCGGAGCAAATACGGCGGCCATGCCGCACGCATCGGCGTGGTGGGCGACGAGGAGCCGGGGCTGCTGACGGTCCGGACCGCCATCGGCGGCAGGCGGGCGCTGGATGTGCTCCAGGACGAGGGCCTGCCCAGAATTTGCTGAAAAAGAAGAACCTCACATCGCTGTTTTTCCACAGCGATGTGAGGCTTTTTTATGGTTCCCGCTGCCTGCGGGCAACAGTAATGTCGTCTATTTCTTAAGATGCAGTTTGTTTTGGATGAAGGGGAGTAATGAAGCCGTTTTTCATCAGAAACCGTAGTGATCCATTTTTTGAATTAGGGGGAATAACATACCCTTACAGTCAGATTTCCGCAACCAAAGGGCAATAAAATTGCTCGTTCCGCCGGCCCTCGGCAAGGCGGAACGGCAATCGTATCCAGCCGCCATCGGCGGCAGTCTCACCAGTTAGAAGTTACATCGTCTGCTGTCTGACAGACCACATACAGATTAGATAGCGCGAAGCCCCAGCGGGACAGGAGGAGGGTTCTTAGGGAGGAGCGAGGCCCCGAGCTCCTCCCTGAGCCGCCCTCTTTCCCCCATTTCTCGGCGGCACGAGAAATGGGGCCCGCCCGGAGGGCAAAGCGTAGTTCCTTTATCATGCTTCATCTAAGGAGATATGTGGTCAGGCGCATACTGTGCGCCCCACCCTACTCAAACTGCGAGGCGTACATCTTATAGTAGAACCCTTTTTGGGCCATCAGCTGGGCATGGGTGCCCTGCTCCACAATGTTGCCCTGGTTCACCACCAGAATCCGGTCGGCGTTCTGGATGGTGGACAGCCGGTGGGCGATGACGAAGCAGGTCTTGTCCCGCATCAGGTCCCGCATGGCGGCCTGAATCTGCCGCTCGGTGTTGGTGTCCACGTTGGAGGTGGCCTCATCCAGAATCAGCATCTTCGCGTCGTACAGCATGGCCCGGGCGATGGTCAGCAGCTGCTTCTGCCCCTTGGAGATGTTGCCGCCGTCCTCGCCGATGACGGTGTCGTAGCCGTCGGGGAGCTGCATGATGTAATGATGGATGTTGGCGGCCTTGGCCACGGCGATGACCTCCTCACGGGTGGCCCCCTCCTTGCCGTAGGCGATGTTCTCATAGATGGTGCCGTTGAAGAGCCAAGTGTCCTGCAATACCATGGCGTAGGCCCGGCGGAGGCTGTGGCGGGTCACGTCCAGAATCTCTCTGCCGTCCACCAGAATCTCCCCCTCGTCCACGTCGTAGAACCGCATCAGCAGGTTGATGATGGTGGTCTTGCCCGCCCCGGTGGGGCCGACGATGGCAATCAGCTTGCCCGCGTCCGCTTCCAGATTGAAGTGGTGAATGATGGTTTTGTCCGGAGTGTAGCCGAAGGATACGTCCCGCAGCTCCACATCTCCCCGCACATCCTCCAGGTCGGCGGCGTTCAGCCTGTCCTCCGGCTCCTCCGGCTGGTCCAGCAGGGTGAACACCCGGTCTGCGGCGGAGAGGGCGGAGTAGATTTCGTTGATGATGTTGGCGATCTCGTTGATGGGGTTGGAGAACTTCCGGGAGTACAGCACGAAGGAGGAGATATGCTCCAGGGACACCGCACCCCGCAGGTACAGCAGCCCGCCGAAAACGCCGATCAGCGCCAGCCCCAGGTTGTTGATGGAGCCAACGGTGGGGCCGATGGTCATGCCGTAGTAGCTGGCGTGGTAGAAGGCGTCGGTGGCCTCCTCGTTGATGGCGTTGAACTTGTGGAGGAAGGTGTCCTCCTGGGCGTAGGCCAGCACCGTCTTCTGGCCGGAGAAAATTTCCTCCGCATAGCCGTTCATCTTGCCGTAGGCGGCGGAGCGCTTGGAAAACAGGGGCCGGGTGATCTTCCCCATCCGCTGGGTGTAAATCACCGCCAGGGGGATGGTGACGGCCATGGTCAGGGTCAGGACGGGACTGATGTAAATCATCATCGCCAGGGAACCGACGATGGTGACAGCGCTGGTCATGATCTGCACAATGTCGGTGGAAATGCTGAGGCAGGCCACGTCCACGTCGTAGGAGACGTGGCTGATGATGTCGCCGGCGGCGTTCTGGTCGAAGTACCGGACGGGAAGGCGCATCAGCTTGTCGAAGATGTCGCTGCGCATCTGCCGCCCGATCCAACGGCCAACGTGCATCATGATAAAATTGATGACCAGGGTCAGCAGGGAGGAGGCGACGTAGCACACCAGCATCAGCCCGGCGTAGTGGAATACGTTGTCAAAGTTCACCTGTCCTGCGCCGGCCTCCGCCTCGGCGATGGCCTTCCCGGCCAGGCTTGGCCCGGCCAGAGCCAGCAGATTGCTGACCAGACACAGCGTCAGGGCCAGAATCATCAAAAATTTGTAGCGCCCCGCATAGCTCAGCAGCCGGAGCAGGGTGCCCCGTTTGTTTTTCAGGCGGCGGCCCTGAATGGCGTCGCCGGCTGCCTGAGGGGCCTGGTTTTTGGGTGGCATATGATTCCCTCCTTACGCGATGTCGCCCATCTGGGACTGGTAGATGTCCTGATAAACAGGGCAGCTTTCCAGCAGCTCCTGATGGGTGCCGTAGCCGATCATTTTCCCTTCCTCCAGCACCAGAATGTGGTCCAGGTTCATAATGGAGCTGACCCGCTGGGCAATCATAATCAGGGTGGAGCTGCTGTAGCCGGTCTGAATGGCCTTCCGGAGGGCGGCGTCCGTCCTGTAGTCCAGAGCGCTGGAGGAGTCGTCCAGCACCAGAATCTCCGGATGGTCGGCCACCGCCCGGGCCACCAGCATCCGCTGCTTCTGGCCGCCGCTGAGGTTGGCCCCCTTGATGTCCGCCTGGTACTGATAGCCCTGCTCCAGCCCCTCGATGAAATCGGCAATGTTGGCGGTCTGGGCCGCCTGGCGCACCAGCTCGTCCGACAGGTTCCGGCCAAAGGAGATGTTCTCCCGGAGGGTGTCGTTGAAGATGGTGTCGTTCTGGAACACCACGCCGAACATCTCCCGGAGGGTGTCCCTGTCGTAGGCGCGCACGTCCCTGCCCCGGATATAGACGCCACCCTGGTCGCAGTCATAGAACCGCATCAGCAGGTTGACGATGGTGGTCTTGCCGCTGCCGGTGGCCCCGATGATGCCCAGGCTCTCCCCCGGCCGGAGGGTGAAGCTGATGTCGGAGAGGCACTGCTCCCCGGTCTTGTGATAGCTGAAGCTGACGTGGTCAAAGACGATATGGTTGGCGGGGTCCAAGGTGGGGCCTGCCTCTTCCAGCACCGGCAAATCGTCCCCGGTCTGCAAAATCAGGTCGATTCGGTCGGCGGAGGCGATGGCCTTGGAGGCGGTCATAAAGATGCGGTTCAGGCCCATGACCCCCTGTAAAATCATGTTGAAGTAGGTCAGGAAGGCCAGAATCACGCCGGGCTGAATGGCCCCGCTGTTCACCCGGTAGGCCCCCACGATGACCACCAGGGTCAGGCCGATGTTCAGCGCCAGCTGCATCACCGGTCCGGGGGTGGCCATGGTGATGCTGGCCCGGACGTCGTTGGCGGTGAGGGTCTCATTGGCCTGGCGGAACCGCTCCCGCTCATACTCCTCCTTGGACAGGGCCTTCACCACCCGGATGCCGGTGATGTTCTCCCGCAGCACCTGCACCACCCGGTCCACGCTGGTCTGCACCTTTGTGTACAGGGGGATGCCGTACCGGGTGATACAAAACACTGCCACACCCAAAATGGGCACCATGATGCACAGGATGCCGGACAGAGCGGGGTCCATCACCATGGTGACGACAATGCCCCCCAGCAGCATCATGGGGGAGCGGATGCCCATGGCCTGCACGGATACCATGAAGTCCTGGACGTTGTAGGAGTCCGAGGTCATCCGGGAGGTCAGGGAGGGCAGGCCGAACCGGTCGAACTGTGCCCCGGACAGGTTGATGGTTTTTTGGAACAGGTCATAGCGCAGGGAGCGGATGCAGTCCTTCCCCACAAAGACGGCGGTGCGGTTGGCCTTCACGTTCAGGGCCCGGACCAGAATGGCCGCCCCAATCATGCAGCAGCCCCACAGCAGCACCATGGAGGCGTACCCCTGGGGCACCACCACGTCGATGATATGCTCCAGAATATAGGGGGTCATCAGCTCCCCCAGGGTGCCCAGGGTTTTCAGGGTCATGCTGAGGCCGATCAGCTTTCCCTGCTTCTTCATATAACGGAAAATCAGGTTCATTGGGGCGGTTCCTCCTCTCTCGGTTCCGGCGGACGGTGCTGGGGGTGCCGGGGCGGCAGGGCCTCCCAGCGGGCGCGGAGCTTGGCCAGGATGCGCACCAGCTCCGCCTCCTCCTCCGGCGTCAGGCTGTCGTAGAGCAGCGCCCGCCGTTCTCGCCGGGCCGCCTCATGCTCCGTCAGGTCGTCGATGCCCGCCGGGGTGATGGCCACGATGCACCGGCGCTTGTCCGCCTCGTCCCGCTGACGGGTGATGAATCCGGCGTGCTCCAGCTTGGTCAGTATCTCGCTGGTGGAGCTGGACTGAATGTGCAGCAGCCCCTGCAGCTCCTGCTGGGTCATGGCCCCCCTGGTATTCAGCAGGTAGAGGATGCGCCCCTGGCCCTTCCCCCGGCCCAGATAGTGATGGATGAAACGGGTGGCGTACTCCATCAGCTCATAGAGCTGCTCCCGACAGGGAGAGGCGGACGAAGTTTGGTCCTGTTCCATAGAATCCCCTCATTTCTTTTTGCAATCTTATCTTCTCGGTACCGAGAAATTATACACCGGGCGAAGCAACTTGTCAAGGTACCACAGGAAAATTTGGGGAAATTGCCCATGCTCCGCCGCACACAAAAAACCGCCCCCGGAAGGCGCACTCCCGGAGGCGGTTGTTGCAGGAAAGGTTGTCTGTGGGGCGGACAAGCCCCTTCGGCTCAGTCCGCCAGGGCGGCGGTGATGATGGCCATGGAGTAAACCTCCATGCCGTTGCAGCCACGAGACAGGTCGTTGATGGGGGCGTTCAGGCCCAGCAGGATGGGGCCGTAGGCGTCGAACTGGCCCAGACGCTGAGCGATCTTGTAGCCGATGTTGCCGGCGTTGATGTCGGGGAAGGCAAAGACGTTGGCGCGGCCGGCCACCGTGGAGTTGGGGCACTTGGTCTCGGCCACACGGGGGGAGACGGCGGCGTCGAACTGCAGTTCGCCGTCGATGTTCAGGTCGGGACGCATCCCCTTGGCGATGCGGGTGGCCTCGATCATCTTGTCCACATCCTCGCCGGCGCCGGAGCCATGGGTGGAGTAGCTCAGGAAGGCCACCCTGGGGTCAATGCCGAAAACCTTGCCGCACTCGGCGCAGTAGATGCCGGTCTCGGCGATCTCCTGGGCGGTGGGCTTGATGTTGATGGCGCAGTCGCCAAAGGCCAGCACCTCATTCTCGCCGGTGGCGGAGGGACGCACCAGAATGAAGCAGGAGGAGACGCTGTTGTAGCCCGGCTTGGTCTTGATGATCTGGAGGGCGGGACGGACGGTGTCAGCGGTGGAGTAAGTAGCGCCGCCCAGCAGGGCGTCGGCCACGCCCATCTTCACCAGCATGGTGCCGAAGTAGTTGCCCTGATGCAGCATGGGGATGGCCTTCTCCGGGGTCATGCCCTTCTTCTTGCGCAGCTCACAGAACAGGTCCACCATCTCGTCAAACTGATCCCAGTTGTTGGGGTCGATGATGTTGGCGCCCCGGACGTTATAACCCGCATCCTCAGCGGCGGCGGCGATGGCGTCGGGGTTGCCCACCAGGATGGGGGTCAGGAAGTTGCTGGCCAGCAGGCGGGACGCAGCCTCCAGGATGCGGGGGTCGGTGCCCTCTGTGAATACGATGGTCTTCGGGTTGGCCTTCAGCTTCTGGATCATGCTGCCAAAACCAAAACTCATAAATTTCAGCCTCCTAAATCATTTTATTATTGGATGCAGAGCATTCATTTGTCTTAGTATACAACTTTATCGGACATAGTTCAAGGAGAATTGTGGGCAATTTCGGGAGAAATTTCAGGAATTTTCTCAGAAGGCGGGAGACGCGCGCGGTGCGCCGGGCGGTTCACGCCTCAGGCGGGGAGCGATAACCGCCCCGGCGGCCAGGGTTGCCCCCGCTGACAGCCAGCCACTAACAGCTCCCCCACACAAATTATCCTTTTCGCCTCTTTTTTAGAGGATTTGCCAGTTTACAGGGCAAAAAAACACGATATAATGAAGTGAGAACCATCATACGGGGAGGAAACACCATGAAATTCATCAAAATGCACGGCTGCGGCAACGATTACGTCTATGTGGACTGCACGAAGGCCCCCCTGGCCGACCCCAACGGCGTGGCAAAGCTGGTCAGCGACCGGCACTTCGGCATCGGCTCCGACGGGCTGATCCTGATCTGCCCCTCCGACGTGGCCGACTTCCGCATGGCCATGTACAATGCCGACGGCAGCGAAGGGGCCATGTGCGGCAACGGCATCCGCTGTGTGGCGAAGTTCGTCTATGACGAAGGGCTGTCCCCCAAGACGGAGCTGGCTGTCGAGACGAAGGCAGGCATCAAGTACCTCTCCCTGACGGTGGAGGACGGCAAGGTTTCCCAGGTGCGGGTGGATATGGGCGCTCCCTCCACCCTGGCAAAGGACCTCCCTGTGGTGGGCCTGGGGGATGAGGTCATCGGCCAGACCGTGTCCGTCGGCGGACGGGAGTGGGTCATGACCTGCGTCTCCATGGGCAACCCCCACGCTGTGGTGTGGTGCGACGATGTGAAGCGCCTGCCCATTGAGCAGTTCGGCCCCCTCTTTGAGCATCACCCCATGTTCCCCGACCGGGTGAACACCGAGTTCGTCCGGGTCATGGACCGGCAGAATCTGGAAATGCGGGTCTGGGAGCGGGGGGCTGGGGAGACCTGGGCCTGCGGCACCGGGGCCTGTGCCACGGCGGTGGCCGCTTACCGGAACGGCCTCTGCGACAGCCTGGTGACCGTTCACCTGCTGGGGGGCGACCTGACCATTCAGGTGACGGAGGACACCGTCCTCATGACCGGCCCGGCCACCACCGTATTCCGGGGCGAAATCGACCTTTGACCCTTTGCGTCCATATCTGAAAAGGAGAACAGAGCCATGCAGCTGATTGATTTGGTATTCCGTATGAACTACACCCTGTGCCAGGGCACCATGGAGCGGGAGATCTCCGCCCTGGTGTACGACTCCCGAAAGGCCCGGCCCGGTTGTATCTTTATCTGTATGCCGGGGGCCGTCACAGACGGCCACAAATACATCCCCGACGTCATCGCCAAGGGTGCCGCCGCCGTGGTGGTGGAGCATGACGTCACCGTGCCGGAGGACGTGACCATTTTGAAGGTGGAGAACGCCCGTGTGGCCCTGGCGGAGCTGTCCGCCGCCTGGTTCGGCCATCCTGCGGAGAAGCTGACCACCATCGGCGTCACCGGCACCAAGGGCAAGACCACCACCACCTACATGATTCGGGGCATTCTGGAAAAGGCGGGGCTGAAAACCGGCCTCATCGGCACCATCGAGGCCATCATCGGCCAGGAGCATATCCACGCGGTGAACACCACGCCGGAGTCCTTCCTGGTGCAGGAATACTTCGCCAAAATGGTGGAGGCCGGGATTCAGTATGTGGTGATGGAGGTGTCCTCCCAGGCCATGAAGCTGGACCGGGTGGCGGGCTTCACCTATGACTATGCCATCTTCACCAACCTGGAGCCGGACCACATCGGCCCCGGCGAGCATGAGAGCATGGAGGAATATATTGCCTGCAAGGGCAAGCTGTTCCGCCAGTGCAAAGTGGGCCTGGCCAACGCCGACGCAGACTATCTGGAGCAGGTACTGGCGGGTCATACCTGCCAGCTGGAAACCTTCGGCATGGGGGAGAACGCCGACCTGCGGGCGGTGAATATCCAGAAGATTCATCAGCCCGGCTACCTGGGGGTGCAGTACGACCTGGAGGGTCTGGAGCAGTACACCGTCCGGGTGGACATTCCCGGCGACTTCACGGTGTACAATTCTCTGGCCGCCATCGCCCTGTGCCGCCACCTGGGGGTGCCTCAGGAGGCCATCCTGAACGCCTTGGACACCATTCAGGTGAAGGGCCGGCTGGAAATCTACCCCACCCCCGGGGACTACACTCTGATGATCGACTACGCCCACAACGCCATGAGCCTGGAGGCCCTGCTGACCAACATCCGGGCCTACGGCCCCAGGCGCATCCTGTGCCTGTTCGGCTGCGGCGGCAACCGGGCCAGGAGCCGCCGGTACGAGATGGGGGAGGTTTCCTCCCGGCTGGCGGATTTGACCGTCGTGACCAGCGACAACCCCCGGAACGAGGACCCGCTGGCCATCATTGACGACATTCTGGTGGGCGTCCGGAAGGCGGACGGGGCCTATGTCACCATCCCCGACCGGAAGGAGGCCATCCGCTACTGCATGGAGCAGGGTCAGGCGGGGGATGTGGTCATCCTGGCCGGGAAGGGCCATGAGGACTATCAGGAGATTCGGGGCGTCCGCCACCACATGGATGAGCGGGAGCTGATTGAGGAAATCATCCGGGAGGGTGCCGCGGTATGAGGATCAACGCCATCCACCATATCTGCCTGAAAGCGTCCACCCCGGAGGAGTGGGAGCGGGCGCTGGACTTCTACGGGCACGTTCTGGGGCTGGCGGTGCGCCGCCAGTGGCCGGGAGGCGTAATGCTCTGCGCCGGGAACTCCGTCATTGAGCTGTACGACAGCGCCGACGAGGCGCTGCCTCAGGGCACCATCCGCCATGTGGCCCTGTCCACCCCCGACGTGGACGAGTACATCGCCGCCGTTCGGGCGGCAGGCTACCCCGTCACCGTGGAGCCGAAGGACGTGACCCTCCCCAGCG
>JAJQET010000306.1 GCA_021201515.1 Clostridiales bacterium
GTGTTCAACCGGTACCCCATTTCCGGCGGCGTCCCCCTGCTGGCCCCGCTGACGGTGATTACGGTGGCCTGCCTGGAGGGCAGCTTCTCCGGCAGCCTGTTCGGGTTGGGGGTTGGGATTCTCTGCGCCCTGGTCTATTACCGCATCGGCGGCGTGATGATTCTGGCCTGCACCCTGCTGGGGGTGCTGGCGGGGGCCTTTGCCGATAAGATTGGACGCACCATCGTGGGCGTCCTGGTCAGCGATGTGGCGGGCATTGCGCTGCTGGAGGTGTTTCTGGTCTGGCTCCGGCACACCTTTTATCTGATCGAGCTGGACACCCTGCTGGCCATTGCGGTGCCGGAGGGACTGTATACCCTGGTGTTCGCCCTGCCCTGCTATCTGCTCTTTGGCAAGGTGCACCGGTGGAGCCAGCCGAAGGCGGACTGACCGCCATACCCTGCGAGAAGGCGGAAGCCTTCCCGCCGCGTTTTCTGATTTTGAGGTATTCCCGTGGAAGGTAAAAAATTTGTAACCAGAACCCTGTCCATCGCCGTGGCCCTGGTGCTGGTGTGCGTCTACTTCTTCTATCTGCTGTACGACGCCCAGGTGATTAACGCCATCACCGACTCCACATCCACAGACCTGAGCCTGACCACCACCACCGAGACGGTGGAGGCCGCCAGAGGGAGCGTCTATGACCGGTACGGCCGGGTGCTGGTGAGCAACACCACCGTCTACAATGTGGAGCTGGACATTGACAGCATGGGCACCGAGGCAAACCAGGCCGCCACCGTGGTGAAGCTCATCTCCCTGTGTGAGGAGCAGGGGCTGACGTGGAACAACAGCGAGTTCCCGGTGGAGTATGACGCGGAAACCGGCGGCTTCGCCTTCACCACGGACACCCCCTATCTGGTGGTGTCCAACGGCACCTACACCGCCACCCGGCTGAACACCCTGTGCCAGGAGATGGGCTGGGGCACCACCGGCACCAGCGCCAACACGCTGATTCGCCAGATGTGCAACACCTTCAGCATTGACGCCAGCCTGGACCCGGAGCGGAAGCTGGAGATTCTGGGGGTGCTGTACTCTGCCCTGCTGCGCGCCGGGGTGGATCAGATCGTCTGGACGGAGTACTATTTCCTGGAGGATGTGGATTTCTCCTTCATCAGCGTGGTGAAGGAGGAGGGGCTGGACGGGGTGAACATCGTGGCCACCACCGAGCGCTCCTATGATACCGACTATGCCGGCGTTCTGCTGGGCCAGGTGGGGTCCATCTCCGCCGAGAGTTGGGCCGAGAATAAGGAGACTTATCTGGCGGAGGGGTACAGTATGGACTCCATCATCGGCCTCTCCGGCGTGGAGTCCGCCTTTGAGGAGTACCTCCGTGGGACGGACGGCACAAAAACGGTGACCAAGGACGCCGACGGCAACATCATCTCCGAGGAGTACACCGAGGAGCCCCAAGCGGGGAACAACGTCACCCTGACCATTGACATCAAGCTCCAGGAGGCCGCCGAGGAGGCTCTGGAGAAGTACACCGCGAGCATCAACGACGGGGCCGGCGGCAGCGCCGCCGTGGTGGTGGACATCGACACCGGCGAGATTCTGGCCTGCGCCTCCTGGCCCACCTACTCCGCCGCCACCTACTCGGAGGACTATTCGGAGCTGGTGGCGGACGAGCTGCTGCCCCTGTACAACCGGGCGCTGCTGGGCACATACGCCCCCGGCTCCACCTACAAGATCTGCTCGGCAGTGGCGGGCCTCAGCTCCGGGGCCATCACCACCTCCACCACCTTTGAGTGCGACTACACCTTCCAGTACTATGACTGGGTGTACCGCTGCTGGTACCGGGCCGGCCACGGCACGGAGAACGTGGCGGATGCCATCCGGGATTCCTGCAACGTATTCTTCTACAACATGGCCGATATAGTGGGCATCGACACCCTGACGGACTACGCCCTGCAATTCGGCCTGGGGGTCTCCACCGGGGTGGAGCTGTCGGAGAGCACCGGCATCAACGCCGGGCCGGAGTATTCCGAGTCCGTGGGGGCCACCTGGACCCTGGGCAACGTCATGTCCGCCGTCATCGGCCAGAGCGACAACCAGTTCACCCCCCTCCAGCTGGCCAACTATATCGCCACCTTCATCAACGGGGGCACCCGGTACTCCGCCCACTTCCTGAAAAGCGTGAAAACCTATGACAACAGCGAAATCGTCACCAGCGTGGAACCCACCGTCCTGAACGAGGTGGAGATCAGCGACGACGCCTACGAGGCCATCAAAACGGGCATGGGCCAGGTCATCGACGCGGACGATATCACGGACTTTGACACCCTCCGCTCTTGGGGCATCGACGTGGGCCTGAAAACCGGCACCGCCCAGCTGGGCTCGACGGGGCTGTACAACGCCGTCATCGTGGCCTTTGCCCCCTATGACGACCCGGAGATCGCCATCTGCACCGTGGTGGAGAAGTCCCCCAGCCAGGGCGCCGATACGGCCATGATCGCTGCGGCGATTCTGGAGTATTACTTCTCCGACGACGCCACCCTGGAACGGGTCAACGCGGAAAACACGCTGATCAACTGACTGATGTAGACAAGCGCCACTCAAGCCTTGGAAAAAATTGAGCGAAGGATTGATTCCAGTGTCTGACACCCCCATCTATAACTCTCGTGACCGGAAGTATAAGACCCCCTATGGGGCGGTGCCCTCCGGTACGACGGTGAAGTTTACCCTCCGTCCGCTGCGGACAGAGGGTTTTTCCCGGGCGACTCTGCTGGCATGGTTTGAGTTCCAGGGGAACCGACTGGTCACCGTCCCCATGCCCTGGACGGCCTCCGAGGGCGGCTATGACCTTTTCACCGGAACGCTGGACACCGCCGATTATGTGGGCCTGGTCTGGTACCGGTTCCGGCTGGAGGGGCTGAACGGCAAATTTGTGGAGCTGGACACCCACCAGCTCACCGTCTATGACGGCGGCGAACAGGTGCCCGACTGGTTTGGACAGGGGATGTGCTATCAGATTTTCCCCGACCGGTTCTACCGGACGGAGATTCCCGACCCCACCGGCATGGTGGGGGGCCGCACCGTCCACCAGAGCTGGGACGACGCCCCGGAGTACGACAACGGCCGGCACCCCGCCGGGGAGCCGGTGGTGACGAACCGGGACTTCTTCGGCGGCAGCCTGCAGGGGGTGGCGGCGAAGCTGGACTATATCGCCTCACTGGGGGTGGAGACCATCTACTTCTGTCCCGTCTTCGAGGCGCCGGAGAATCACCGCTACGGTACGGCGGATTATACGAAAATCGACCCCATGCTGGGCACCAATGAGGAGTTTTCCGCCCTGTGCGAGGCGGCCCACAGGCGGGGGATTCGGGTGATCCTGGACGGGGTATTTAACCACACTGGCTACACCTCCCGTTATTTCAACGGCGACGGCTACTACCCGGAGCCGGGGGCGGCCCAGTCCCAGGACTCCCCCTATTACGACTGGTTCGACTGGAAGCACTGGCCCGACGACTATGACAGCTGGTGGGGCGTCCGCACCCTCCCCGCCGTGAACGAGAACAGCCAGGGCTACCGGAACTTCATCTTCGCGGGGGAGGATTCCATCGTCCGCCGCTGGCTGCGGGCCGGGGCGGACGGCTGGCGGCTGGACGTGGCCGACGAGCTGCCGGACGACTTCGTGGAGGGCATCCACGCCGCCGCCCGGGCGGAGAAGCCGGACGCCGCCGTCATCGGCGAGGTCTGGGAGGACGGCACCACCAAGGTGGCTTACGGCGTCCGCCGCCGCCATCTGCTGGGGAAACACCTGGACGGCCTGATGAACTACCCCTTCCGCACGGCGCTGATCAACTTCCTGCTGGGAGGGCCGGGGGCGGCGTTCCGGGACGAGATGGAGACCCTGCGGGAGAACTATCCGCCCTTCGCCTTCTACTCCGCCATGAACGCCCTGGGCACCCACGACACTCTGCGTATCCTGACCTATTTAGGGGTGGGCAGCGACATGGGCCAGCAGACCAAGGACTGGCGTGCAAGCTATGTGATGACCGAGGAGCAGCTCCAGCGGGGCACCGCCCTGTTGAAGCTGGGGGCCATGGTGCTGTTCACCTTCCCCGGCGCACCCACGGTGTACTACGGGGACGAGGCGGGCATGACCGGCTTTGAGGACCCCTTCAACCGCCGCCCCTACCCCTGGGGGAAGGAGGACAAGGCCCTGCTGCAATGGTACCGAACCCTGGGTAACCTGCGGAAAACCGCCCCCGCCCTGCGGCAGGGGGAGCTGTCCTGGGGCAGCTGCACGGGGCACAGCCTGAGCTTCCTGCGCACCAGGGAGCGGGAGGTATACGCCACGGCGGTGAACGCAGGCAACGCTGTGGAGGAGGTCACCATCCCCTGGGGCAGCTCCTTCGCGGTGGACGTCGTGCGGGGGACCGTGGTGCAGGCCCAACAGGGGGCGCTGCGCCTGCTGCTGCCTCCCATGAGCGGCGTGATTTTGAAGGCCGTCTCCATATCATAAAAAACGGAAAAAGCGCCGTCCAACGGGTTGGGCGGCGCCTTTTTGCGGGGAATTACCGCTTTCTGCGGATGTTTTCGGAGATTTCGGTGAGGGCGTCGGCGGCCTCCGTGTCGCAGCGGCGGTTGGTGGCCAGGTCCCCCAGGGAGACCATGCCCACCACCTTCCCGTCCTGTACCACCGGCAGCCGCCACACCTGGGCGGCGGCCATCTGCCGGGCGGCGGCCTTGGGGTCGTCCTCCGGGCCGATGGTCTCCAGCTCACGGCTCATAATGTCCTGAACGGGGACCCGGTGGGGGTCCTGGTCGGCGGCCACGCAGCGGGTGACGATGTCCCGGTCGGTGACGATGCCCAGGAGCCGCCCGTCGTAGGAGCATACCGGCAGCGCCCCCAGGTTGTGCCGGGTCAGCAGCCGGGCGGCCAGGGAGGCGCTCTCCTCCGGCGTAATGCTGACCACGTTCTTTGTCATAATGTCCTGCAATTTCATAGCTCTGCTTCCTTTGGTTGGGTTTAAGTTGTGCTGCATCAAAAATGCCTGCTTCCGGATAAGATCAGCTTATCCAAAAGCAGGCGTTTTTATGCGCGCAGCGTCCTCACTCCATCAGCAGCGAGTCGATCAGGGTGACGGTGATTTCGCCGTAATACTGGTAGTCGTATTCGTACTCAGACGCCGCCTCCGACTCGGCGGCGACGGAGGAATCCGCCCCGTCCTCCTCATCCGCCGACTGATTTACGTCCCGGTACACCGTCAGGGTGACGGTGTCGCCAATCTCCAGGTCGGCAATCACCTCCTTGAACTCCTGCACCGTGGACACGGGGGTGCCGTTGGCGGCGGTGATCAGGTCATAGAGCTGAATCCCCTGGGCGGCGCAGTCGGAGGCGTCGTAGATATACTGCACCATCAGCCCCTCAGGAATCCCGGTGATGGCGGAGGTGGCCTCGCTGATGCTGGTGCAGGAGATTCCCAGGGCGGCGCGATGCACTGCGCCGTCGTTGGCCAGCTGGCTGACAATGCTCTCCACCGTGGTGGAGGGGACCGCCATGCCCATGCCTTCCACGGTGGCGGAGCTGCTGCTGGAGCTGGAGGTGACCATTTTCAGGTTCACCACCCCCACCACCTGGCCGTAGATGTTGAACAGGGCGCCGCCGGAGTTGCCGCTGTTGACAGCGGCGGTGGTCTGAATCAGGGTCATGGCATAGCCGTTGCTGGAGACGCTGCGGTTGACGCCGGAGATAATGCCGTTGGTCAGGGAGCCCCGGAAGTTGCTGCCCAGGGGGTCGCCGATGACCAGGGCCTCATCCCCCACCTGCAGCTCGTCCGAATCGCCGAACTCCGCCGGGGTCAGGCCGGTGGCCTCGATTTTCAGCACAGCCAGGTCGGTCTGCGCGTCGGAACCTACCAGGGTGGCGGTGTAGGACACGTCGTCATAGGTCAACACGGTGCAGGTGGCCGAGTCCGCCACCACATGGTTGCAGGTGAGGATATAGCCGTCCTCCGCCAGAATGATGCCGGAGCCGGTGCCGCCGGTGGTACCCGCCGTGACCGTAATGCTGACCATATAGGGGAGGCACTGCGCGTACAACTCCTGATAGGTCAGGGCCGTTTTCCCCTCACTGGATACCAGGGTGATAGAAAGGTCAGAGCTGTCCCCGGTGTAGGCGGGCAGCTCGTAGGTCTGTTCCTCCGCCTCCTCGCTGTCCTCATCGCCTTCGCTGTAGTAGTAGAAGAAGTCGCTGTCGCCGTCGTCGTAATAGACGCCGGTGGAGATGCCGGAAAAGGTTTGCACCACCTTGATCACGGTTTCCGTGCCCACGACGATCAGCGCCACCAGCAGCACCCAGAACAGGACATGGTGTTTCTTTTTGGCGGGCTTTTCCTCATCGTCGTCCTCCTCGTCGAACAGATCGTCCTCCGGGACGGGCACCGCCGGAGGCCGGGGTGGTTCGGCCTCAGGGTTCGGGCCGGGCGGGGTCTGGTCTGCCGCAGGAAGCTCCTCGTGTTGGGCCTGAGCCGCGGCGTGGGATTCCTTCCGCCGGGCCTGGGCTGCGGCGTGGGCTTCCCTGCGTTTGGCCTGGGCTGCTTTGTGGGCCTCCTCCCGCTGGGCCTGGAAGGCGGCGTGGGTCTCCTTCCGCTGGGCCTGCTCCGCCTCATGGGCCTCCTCGCGTTGGGCCCGGTCTGCCTCGGCCTCTGCCCTGCGCTTTGCCGCCGCTTTGCGCCGGGCGGCGCTGTCCCGCTCCTCCTGAGCCAGAGGGTCCACCTCCCGGTGGAAGAACTGCTCCCGCCAGGCCTGCCGGGGAGAAATTTCCCAGGGCGCATTGGTCTCCGACCGGGAACGCCCCTCAAAGTCATCTGTGTAACGCATGATACTCTCTCCCTTTCGTGCCTGCCGGTCCATACGGCGCAGCTGCGCCGATACAATATGTATAAAGAACGCTCAAAACAACGGGACGTTATTCAGAACGGGTCAGGGTAAAGACAAACTCTGTCAAGCCGTCCTGACTGGTGACGGTGATGGTCTCCTGGATGCCGCTCAAAATCGTCTTGACGATGTACAGCCCCAGGCCGACGCCCTCCTTGTCCAGGCTGCGGGAGCGGTCGCTCTTGTGGAACCGGTCAAAGATGAAGGGCAGCTCCTCGGCGGGGATGGTCTCCCCGATGTTGCGGACGGTGACATAGACCTTCTTCCCCTTGGGCACCACATAGAAGCCGATGGAGGTGCCCCGGTGGGCGAACTTGGCGGCGTTGTCCAGCAGGTTGTAGCAGACCTGGGTGATGGAGTCCTCATCCCCCCAGACCATGGTGGACGCCTCCGGCAGCTGAACATCCATATCCAGCCCCCGCTGGGTGATTTTCCGTTCCAGGCTGATGATTACCTTCGCCACCGTCTCGTTCAGGTCAAACTGGGTCTGGGATTGGGGCGGGCCGGACTGGGTCTGGGCGGCCAGGCGGCTGGCGTCCAGCATCCGCCGCACCAGGCGGGAGAGCCGCCGGGTCTCATTGGAGATCAGCTGGAGGGATTCCCGCTCCTTCTCCGGCGGAATGGTGCCGTCCAGCAGGCCGTCGGCAAAGCCCTGGATGGTGGTCATGGGGGTTTTCAGCTCATGGGAGATGTCGGAGACGAACTCCTGCCGCTGCTGCTCCGAGGCGGCGATGGAATCCGCCATGCCGTTGAAGGCGGTGGCCAGGGCCCCCACCTCATCCTTGCGTTTGGTGTAGGCGGGGTCCACCCGCAGCTCATACTCCCCCATGGCGAACCGGTTGACCAGGTTGGTCATCTCCATTATGGGCTTTGAGGAGCGCCGGCAGGTGAACCAGGAAAAGAAGAAGGCGAAGCACAGCACCGCCAGGGCGGTGGCTAGGAAGGCAAACTCCATGGAGTTCCACAGCTCAGAGAAGGTGTCCATATTCGCGGCAATCAGGAGGACGCCCAGGAGGGTGTTCTCTGCGCCGTTCTGCTCCGACTGATAGATGGGGATGGCCACCACCAGATGCTTCTTCTCATAGAGGCCCAGAGTGCTCATGCCGTCGTAGACGCCCTCTGTCAGGGTTTCGGAGATGACCTCCTCCGAAACCGTGCCGGTGAGGACGTTGACCTCCTCCTCGCTGGTGTAGGAGAAGCGGATCACACCGTCCAGATTGCAGAACAGCACGTCCTCCGCCCCGGCGGCGGCCACGGAGAGGGCACTGGCGTCAAAAATGTCATCCTGATTCAGATTGACGTCCATAATGCGGACCAGCTGGGTGGAGACGAAGCTGGCGTGCTCCGCCATGGTGTCCTTCTTCTCCTGGACGATGCACCGATAGCTCAGCATCAGGAACACCGACCCCAAGATAGCGAAGGACAGGAGGATGATGGCCACCATGGCGGAAAAGAGCCGTCGAAAGCTGGTATTCATCGCGCTCAGCCTTCCAGCAGCTCGAACTTGTAGCCCACGCCCCAGACGGTTTTCAGGCTCCACTTGTCGCTGACGCCCTCCAGCTTCTCTCTCAGACGCTTCACATGGACGTCCACGGTGCGGCTGTCGCCGAAGTAGTCAAAGCCCCACACCTCGTCCAGCAGCTGGTTGCGGGTAAACACCCGGTTGGGGGTGGAGGCCAGGTGATACAGCAGCTCCATCTCCTTGGGGGGCGTGTCCACCCGTTTGCCGTCCACCAGCAGCTCATAAGAGTCCATATTGATGACCAGCTTGTCAAAGGTCAGCTTCTTCTCCTTCTGCTCCACGGTGCCGTAGCGCCGCAGCACTGCGTGGATGCGGGCCAGCACCTCCTTCATCTCGAAGGGCTTGGTGATGTAGTCGTCCGCACCATTCTCCAGGCCGTTCACCTTATCGCTGGTCTCGCCCTTGGCGGTCAGCATGATGATGGGGACCTGGGAGGTCTCACGGATTTTCCGGCAGACGGCCCAGCCGTCCATGACGGGCAGCATAATGTCCAGCATGATCAGGTCCGGCGCAAAGCTGTGAAACAGCTCGATGGCCTTGCCGCCATCCGGGGCGATGGACGTTTCAAAGCCCTCCTTTTCCAGATAGAGCTGAAGCAGCTCCGCAATGTTGGCTTCGTCCTCTACAATTAAAACTTTCAGTGCCATATCAGTTCCTTACCTTCCTGCCAGAGGCGGTGTGCTCCGGCTGCGCCTCCCGCCCGACGGAGGGCAGACGCAGACCGGCGTATTATCTTTATTATACCGTATTTTGCGGCATTTGCGTGAATATTTTGTAAATCAGAACGTGAGGAGCCCCTGTTCCAGCACACGGCAGGCGGCCAGGGCGATGCGGGGCGGCAGGCGCTGGGGGGTGACGCGCCAGACGGCCTCCGCCGCCGCCAGCAGGCTTCCGGCCAGCGCCAGACTGCCCGCCGCCTGCTCCAGGCACTCCGCCAGGGAGAGGAGCAGCGCCTGCTCCTGGGCCGTGTAGCCCTCCGACGGCCTGTCGCCGCCAAAGGCGGCCAGCCGCCGGGCGGTGTACCGCAGCAGCCAGCCCGGATTTTCCCTGTCCTGTCGGGCGGCCAGGCCGGGGGCCGGGGCCTTGCCCCTGCCCAGCAGCGTCAGGAGCCGCCAGTCCTGAGGGTGAATGGCGGCCGGATAATCGGGCGGCGGCTGTGTTTGCCGCACCTTCTGTGGGTTTGTTTTCCACAAAAGCGCCGCATCCTCCACGCTGCGGTACCAGTCCGCAGACAGGATGAAGTTGAGATAGCCCCCCTGGGCCTCCACACCGGAGAAGCAGCTGCCCTCCAGGGGGAGCCGGGAGGCCAGCCCGGCGGTCAGCGCCTCCGCCGGCTGTCCGGCGTCCCTGGCCAGCGCGAAGGCCGCCGGGCTGGCGATTACCTGCCCCCGCAGCCTTGCCCCCGGCCTGCCGGTGAGGCGGTCGGCGGCGGCCCGGGCCTGGGTCAGCGGGCCTTCCATAGGCGATGCGCTCCTTTCTGACGCAATGTCAGCAACTTAAAGGGCCTTGCCCTTCCGGCGGGCCTCCTTAGATAACGTTTGTGATAAAGAATTTGTCCGGTCTTCCCTGCCAGGAAGCGGGGCCTACTTTTATTGCTCCGCCAAGAAAAGTAGCAAAAGAAGGCGGC
>JAJQET010000145.1 GCA_021201515.1 Clostridiales bacterium
GCGTGTACCACCCCCTCATGGTACGCCTGGGCCCAGGGCAGCCCCCGTTTGGCCAGAAAGCGGACATCCACCTCCTGCCAAACCTTGTTGGAATCGATCAGCGTTCCGTCCAGGTCAAACAGCAGCATAACGCCCTCCCATCTCAGTCAATGTAATACCGCCAGGGGAAGTCCGCCGCTTCCTCCGCATAGTCAATGCCAATGCGCTTCGTGACGTGAATCTCCCCTACCAGCCGGGGCGGAAGGGACAGCCCCGCATCCTCCGGCGCGGCGCAGATGTACAGGTCGTCCCCCGTCAGATCCGCCAGGTTGTCCATCCGGGTGATGGAGAGGGCTTTGCACAGCTTGCCGGGGCCGTTCATCAGGTTGCGGGACTGAGCGGCGGTCAGCTCCTCCGGCAGCTTGCCGTAGCGGAGCCGGGCCATTTGGGCCAGACCGGCCACCGGCTGAGCGCCCCGAATCAGTACGGCGGCGGGCTCCCCCTCCGGCTCCGTCACCAGATTCAGGCAGTGGTACATCCCATAGATCAGGTAGATGTAAGCGTGGCCCGGCGGGGCAAAGAGCGGCTCCGTCCGGGCAGTGCGGCGGTACTGCCAGGCGTGGCAGGCCTTGTCCATCCGGCCAATGTACGCCTCCGTCTCGGTGATGCGGCAGACCGGCGTCTCCCCTCCCCACCGGCGCACCAGACAGCAGCCCAGCAGTTCCTTGGCTACCAGCCGGGTGTCCCGGTCATAAAAAGCGGCGTCAAGCCTTGCCATTGGAACCCCTCCGTGGTATGATAATGGTGTTAATGATAGTGTCAGTATCATACCATACGAAGTTTATTTCTGCAAGTGGAAGTGACAGGATATGCCATGGAAGGACTATGATTTGGGCGCCTGGCGGGATGCGCTGCTGCCGCTGGGGGAGGAACCCTGGTGCCAGGCCCTGTTTGACCGGGTGGAGGCCGCCTATGCCCAGGGGAGCCCCGCCGTCTACCCGCCCAGGGAGCAGCTCTTCACCGCCCTGCGTCTGACGCCGCCGGAGGCGGTGCGCTGCGTGGTGGTGGGTCAGGACCCGTACCACGAGGCGGGGCAGGCCCACGGGCTGGCCTTCTCCGTGCAGGAGGGGGTCAGGATGCCCCCCAGCCTGCGGAACATTTATAAGGAACTGCAAAGCGACTTGGGGGTGACGCCGCCCTCCTCCGGCACCCTGACCGGCTGGGCGGAGCAGGGGGTTCTCCTGCTGAACAACGTGCTGACCGTCTACGACGGGCAGGCGGGCAGCCATAAGGGCTGGGGCTGGGAGCAGTTCACCACGGCGGTTTTGCGCCAGACCGTCCTGCTGCCCCAGCCGGTGGCCTACCTGCTGTGGGGGCGGGCGGCCCAGACCAAGGCCGCGCTGGTCTCGCCGGAGCGCAGCCCCTACCCCCGCCTGGTGCTGCAAAGCAACCATCCCAGCCCGCTGTCCGCCAGCAGAGGCTTCTTTGGGTCGAAACCCTTCAGTCAGGTGAACGCCTTTTTGACCGCAGAGGGCAGCACGCCCATCGACTGGGGACACACAAGGTAAAAAACTGATTTTTCAGGCAAAAAATGACTGTTTTTTCGGCCCCGGAGCGGGGCCGCGGCAGCACAAAAATCCCTTCAAAATTTTTTCATTTTTCTCTTGACATTTCCAGCCGGTGGGACTATAATAGCGATTGTTGAGGGAACGGGGCAACGCCGGGGCGCTGACAGCACAGATGAATCGGTTGTTCTTCCCGGTTCTTTCAAGAATATATGGTCATAGCTCATCTGGGGGTATAGCTCAGCTGGGAGAGCGCTTGAATGGCATTCAAGAGGTCAGCGGTTCGATCCCGCTTATCTCCACCAGGGTTCAGCCTGTGACATACAAAAACCGCCTTCTTCGGAAGGCGGTTTTTGTTGTGCCCGGACAGAAGCTGCCCGTTTCCAGGGTTCCTCCCCGTTCGGCCATATGTGCAGGGGCGGCCCCTGGCCGGGGCCTAGGGAGCCTCTGAACAAATGAACTTCGGCGTCTTGCGGTAAATTTGCGTCATAAATGCGTTGCAATCGCTTGAAATCCGTCAGGATTCCTGCGCGCTTGCGCCTTTTTCTGACGCAAATTTCCTCGCAATCCGCTCTCGCCCATTTATTCAGAGGTTCCCTAGGAACCGCCTGATTCCCCAGGGCCGTCCGCCGCGGGGTTGTTTGATCAGTATGGATAAGGCACGCCGTTCAGCGCCGCCGCCGTCAGCGTATCCCCCTGATACTCCAGCTTCAGGGAGAAAAACGGCGCGTCCGCCGCCAGCAGCTCCAGAAAGAGCCTGTCTCCCTCCCAGTGGGGCAGGGACAGCACCTCTCCCTTGCCCACCCAGCGCAGCACCCCCTCCTCCGTGTCGGTCAGGGTGCCCTCGAAGGCGTCGGCGGTGAACAGGTACATATATTCCGTCTCGTACCGGTCGGAGACAAAGGTGACAATGCCCCGGAGGCGGTAACGCGTCAGGGTCAGGCCGGTCTCCTCCCGCACCTCCCGGAGGAGGCACTCCTCCGGGCTCTCCTTTGGCTCGAACTTCCCGCCGACGCCGATCCATTTCCCCTGATTTTCGTCCTGGGCCTTCTTGACGCGGTGGAGCATCAGGTAGTTGCCGTCCCGCTCGATATAGCATAAGGTGGTGTTTTTCATAGGCCCCTCCTCCGGGCGGACGGTCACTCCGCCTCGTCCCGGCTGTGCTTTTTCAGCTTTTCAAAGCTCTCTGTGCTGATGGCGTGCTCCATCTGGCAGGCCTCCCGCTCCGCCACCGCCGGGTCTACCCCGGCGCTGACCAGCTGGGCCTTGAAATACAGGTGCCGTTCATAGATCTGCTCGGCGATGGCCTGGCCCGACTCCGTCAGGTGCAGCAGGGCCCGGTCGTCCACCCACAGGTATCCGCCCTTCTCCAACGCCGCCACCGCGTGGCTGATGCTGGGCTTGGAGAACCCCATATGCCGCGCCACGTCCACCGAGCGCACCTCGCCCTTCCGGCGCTGGAGCACGAGGATGGCTTCCAGATAATCCTCGCCTGACATATGCAATGCCATCGCTGCATCTTCCTTTCCTCTGCCGGTTCCCCCGCACCCAGGAGACTGCGGCACAGGAGTTAGCAGGTTCTAACTATACATCCTTATCTTACCACGTCCCGTCTGTGGCTGTCAAGGCGCATCTGATGCAAAATTTCGGCGGCTGAGAACCGGGAACGGCGGCCATCCTGCGAAACGCCCCCTGCCCCGTCGCCCAACGGCGGTATATATTTTACAAAAGACAAAAATTATTTGAGAGGGTTTCCTTTTTGCGGGGAATGCTCTATAATGAGTCTGTCTATCGCCGGGGAACGCCGTGCGTTTCGCCTGGCGTGATACTCCCTCACTGTTTTCTGAAAGGAGCTTTCTCATGAGCAATGTAACCATTTCCGACGCCGTCCGCTACATCGGCTGCGACGACCATCAGATCGACCTGTTCGAGAGCCAATATCCGGTGCCCAACGGCGTTTCCTATAATTCCTATGTGATTCTGGACGAAAAGATCGCCGTCCTGGACACGGCGGATCGCCGGGTCTCAGAGGAGTGGATGGCGAAGCTGGAGGCCGCGCTGGAGGGCCGGACGCCGGATTACCTCATCATCTCCCACATGGAGCCGGACCACGCCTACAACATCCAGCGCCTGGCGGAACGTTACCCTGATATGCAGCTGGTGGGCAACGCCAAGACCTTCACCATGCTGCCCCTGTACTTTGACCTGGATGTCTCCCGGCGCAAGGTGGTGGTGAAGGAGGGGGATACCCTCTCCCTGGGCAGCCACACCCTGACCTTCTGCATGGCCCCCATGGTACACTGGCCGGAGGTCATGGTGGAGTACGAGTCCAGCGAAAAGCTGCTGTTCTCCGCCGACGCCTTCGGCAAGTTCGGCGCACTGGACGTGGACGAGCCCTGGGACGATGAGGCCCGCCGCTACTACATCAACATTGTCGGCAAGTACGGCACTTCGGCCCAGGCCCTGCTGAAAAAGGCCGCCGGGCTGGACATCGCCGCCATCTGCCCCCTCCACGGCCCTGTGCTGAAGGAGGATTTGGGCCACTACGTCAGCCTGTACCAGACCTGGAGCAGCTACGCCCCGGAGGCCCAAGGCGTCACCCTGGCCTACTGCTCCATCCACGGCAACACCGCCGCCGCCGCTCTGGAGCTGAAAGCCATGCTGGAGGCGAAGGGGGCCACGGTGGCCGCCTTCGACCTGTCCCGTGACAGCATGAGTGAAGCCGTGGCCTCCGCCTTCCGCTATGACCGGCTGGTGCTGGCCGCCCCCACCTATGACGCCTCCCTGTTCCCGGCGATGGAGGACTTTCTGTATCATCTGAAAGGGAAGAACTTCCAGAAGCGCACCGTTGCCATTCTGGAGAACGGCTCCTGGGCGCCCATGGCCGGCAAGCTGATGCGGGCCTATGTGGAGGGCTTCAAGGGCTGCACCCTGGCGGAGCCGATGGTCACAGTCCGCGGCAAACTGAACGCGAAGAACCGGGGCGAGCTTGCCGCCCTGGTGGATGCGCTGACCGCCTGAGCGGGGGTATCCGATTTCTTGGAAAAAGGGGCGATCCCGGTGATCGATCAAGAGAAAATCAAAGCAGCCGTCACCCAGCTTCTGGAGGCCATCGGCGAGGACACCGGCCGAGCCGGCCTGGTAGACACCCCTGACCGCATTGCCAGGATGTGTACCGAGCTGTTCGGCGGCCTGGAGCAGACGGCGGCGGAGCCCCTCTCCAAGCGCTTCCCCGTGGAGGGCAGCGACATGGTGCTGGAGAAGGACATCACCTTTTACTCCATGTGTGAGCATCACTTCCTCCCCTTCTACGGCAAGGTTCACATCGCCTATGTGCCGGACGGGCAGGTGGTGGGCCTCAGCAAGCTGGCCCGCACCGTGGAAGTGTTCGCCCGCCGCCCCCAGATTCAGGAACAGATGACCCGGCAGATTGCCACCGCCATCATGGAGGAATTGCAGCCTAAGGGCGTCATGGTCATGGTGGAGGCGGAGCATATGTGCATGACCATGCGGGGCATCAAGAAGCCGGGGAGCAAAACCGTCACCGTCACCACCCTGGGCTGCTTTGAGACGGAAGAGGGGCTGCAAAACCGCTTCTTCCAGATGCTGCGGACATGAGGCGGGTCAACGCGCTGCTGCACCACCCCCGGTTCACCGCTGCACTCTCTGAGCTGGAGGCGCTGGAGGAGGAGCGCATCTTCTGCCGACACGGCCTGCCCCATCTGCTGGATGTGGCCCGCATTGCGTGGATTCAGGCGCTGGAGCAAGGTATTTCACTTGACAAGGAAGTAGTCTATGCCGCCGCCCTGCTTCACGACCTGGGGCGGGTGGCCCAGCTTCGTCAGGGCACCCCCCACGAGGAGGCCAGCGCGGCTCTGGCGGCGGCCATCCTGCCGGAATGTGGCTATACAGAGGGCGAGATCATGGAATTATCCGCCGCTATCCTGTCCCACCGGGGCAAAAATGACGTCCCGGCGGATGGCACGCCTCTGGGGCGGCTGCTCTACGAGGCGGACAAGAAAAGCCGCGCCTGCTGGTGCTGTAAAGCACAAACGCTTTGCAAGTGGAAAATCGAACAGAGAAACGCCGGAATCGACTGCTAGGAGCAATTCAACCATGAAAATTGGCACGAGAGACTTTGAAACGAAAGACAAAACCTATGTGATGGGCATCCTGAACGTGACGCCGGACTCCTTCTCTGACGGCGGCAGATGGAACCGCATGGACGCGGCCCTCCGCCATGTGGAGGAAATGCTGAATCAGGGGATGGACGTGCTGGACATCGGCGGGGAATCCACCCGCCCCGGCTACACCCTCCTCTCCGACCAGGAGGAGATGGACCGGGTGGTTCCGGTGGTCGAGGCGGTGAAGGCCCGTTTTGACGTGCCCATCAGCCTGGACACTTACAAGAGCCAGGTGGCCGCTGCCGGGCTGGCCGCAGGGGCGGACCTCATCAACGACATCTGGGGGCTGAAATACGACCCAAAGATGGCGGAGGTCATCGCCGGGGCCAGTGTCCCCTGCTGCCTGATGCACAACCGCAGAGAGGCCCGGTACGGCCTGTTTTTCGTGGACCTGCTGGAGGATTTGAAGGGAACCCTGCTCCTGGCGGAGGAGGCCGGGATTTCCCGGGACAACATCATTCTGGACCCCGGCGTGGGCTTCGGCAAGAGCTACCGGAACAATCTGGAGTGCATTCGCCGTCTGCCGGAGCTGCGGAGCGCCTTCGGCCTGCCGGTGCTGCTGGGGGCCAGCCGGAAGAGCGTCATCGGCCTGACCCTGGACCTGCCCGCCGACGACCGGCTGGAGGGCACCCTGGCCACCACGGTCATGGCGGTCATGGCGGGCTGTATGTTTGTCCGTGTCCACGATGTAGAGGCCAATGTCCGTGCAGTGCGGATGACGGAGGCGGTTTGTCATGGATGAAATTCGGATTCGGGGGCTGCGGGTCTTTGCCCACCACGGCGTGTATGAGGAGGAGACAAGGCTGGGACAGACCTTTGTGGTCAACGCCACCCTCTTCCTCTCCACCCGGCAGAGCGGCCTGGCGGACAAGCTGGAGGACACCGTCAACTATGGGGAGGTCTGTCAGTTTTTGACGGACTTCCTGCAGGAAAACACCTGGAAGCTGCTGGAGGCCGCGGCGGAGCACACCTGCCGGGCCCTGTTGCTGCGCTATCCCCTGCTGCGCGGGGTGGAGCTGGAGCTGGAGAAGCCCTCCGCCCCCATCCCTCTGCCCTTTGACGGGGTTTCCGTCCGCATTTCCCGCCGCTGGCACCGGGCGTTCCTGGGGCTTGGCTCCAATTTGGGGGACAAGAAAGGATACCTGGACGGCGCGGTGGAGGGCCTCCGCCGGAACCCGGACATTCGGGTGAAGGCGGTCAGCGGCTACCTGACCACCAGGCCCTACGGCGGCGTGGAACAGGAGGACTTCCTGAACGCCGCGGCGGAAGTGGAAACGCTGCTTCCGCCTGAGGAGCTGCTGGAGAAGCTGCACCGGCTGGAGCAGGCCGCCGGGCGGGAGCGGCTGATTCATTGGGGGCCCCGGACGCTGGATTTGGACATTCTGTTCTATGACGATCTGGTGCAGGATGACGCGGATTTGACCATTCCCCACCCCGACCTGCAAAACCGGCGGTTCGCGCTGCAGCCCATGACGGAGATCGCCCCCTGTTTCGTTCATCCGGTGCTGGGCAAAACCATGCGCCAGCTGCTTGACGACCTCCCGGAGGAGGGCTGACCCATGCGGATGATTGCGGCGGTCAGTCAGGACTGGGGAATTGGCTGTAACGGCGAACTACTTTACAATTTGCCTGGAGAGAAAAAGCGCTTTCGGACGCTGACCATGGGCCATTCTGTGGTGATGGGCCGGGCCACCTGGGCCTCTTTACCGGGGCCTGCCCCCCTCCCGGGGCGGCAAAATTATGTACTGACAAGGGATTACACTTTCCAGCTGGAAGGCATCGCTGTCCTGCACTCTCTGGGGGAACTGGCCCAGGTGGAGGAGGATGCCTGGGTGATCGGAGGGGCCTCCCTCTACGAATCCCTGATCTCCTGCTGCACTGAGGCGGAGCTGACCTTTGTGGAGGCCGTCCGCCCCGCTGACCGTTTTTTTCCGGACCTGACCCGGCGGCGGGAGTGGGTATTGATTTCTGAGAGCGCCCCCATCCGGGAGGGGGGCCTCACCTATACCTTCCGCCGCTATCGGAACCTTGCCCCTCAGCCCTTACCGGAACAGTAAAACACCGCCGGAGCGCCCCCCCAAAACGGACGCATCCAACGGTGTTTTTTCATTTCTTCCGGATGGGCGGGGAACCCGTCACCCGATTTCCCTGCAGACCGACACCCAGCCCAGGCTGCCGGAGAAGCGCTCCAGCTCCGGGATGGTCAGCTCGATCATGGAGTTACTGCTCCCCGCCGCGGGCCACACGGTCTCGAACCGGCGCAGCCCCTCCTCCAGATACACCTCCACGCCGGGGTTCACCCCAAAGGGGCAGACCCCGCCCACGTCGTGGCCGATCAGCGGCCCCACCTCCTCATGGGACAGCATCCGGGGCTTTGCGCCGAACTGCTGCTTGAACCTTTTGTTGTCCACCCGCCCGTCTCCGGCGCAGACCACCAGCAGCACCCGGCCCCCTTCCGCCGGGTCCCCGATTTTAAAGGACAGGGTTTTGGCGATACGGGCCGGCTCCGTGTGGAGGGCGGCCGCCGCCAGCTCCACCGTGGCGCTGGATTCCGTCGTCTCCTGAACGCGGCCCTCCGCGCCGAACTGTTTTAAATGGGCTTTCACCCGCTGGATGGACATGGTCGGTCGTTCCTTTCTGATATACGGGTTGATTCAAAAATTCCGTTTTTTGCTTTCCTGTAATAGAGCGTGAAGCCTAAATCTTTGCTTTTTCGTAGGGGCGGCCCTTGGCCGCCCGGGGCAAGCAGGCGGTTCCCAAGGGCGGCCAGGGGCCGCCCCTACAGATATGGTTGCAAAAAAGGAACCGCTTTCTCAATCCAGCCCCTGATTGTATTCCAAAATCAGCTCCATCAGCTGTTCGGCGTTGTCCCCCACACCGGCGTTGTCCGTCAGGACGATGGGCATGGCCTCCAGCCAGTCCTGCTCGGTGCCTACGCTGATGGTCTCATAGGTGCTGAGCCACGCCTCGTTGAAAGCGTCCGCCCGCCGGAGCAGGGACCAGGTGGAGACGCTCCGAATCACCCCGCCCACGCTGGCGGGCATGGTCAGCACATCCTCCTGCACCCGGAACATATTCTGCACGGACACACTGTTCTTCATCTGCCTCGCGGTGTCGTTCAGACCGGAAAAGACGGCCTCCGCGCTGTCGGTGTCATAGGCGGCTAGGGAGACGCTGTCCCCGTAGGAAAGCAGGTTGGCGGCGCCGCCGGTCTCCTCCGTCAGCACCAGGGCGGCGGAGTGGCTGCCCCCGCCGGTGAGCTCCCCATAGGTGACAGTGGCCAGGGAGACGTCCTCCTCCAGGAAGAAGGTCAGGCCGCTGTCCTCCAGCAGCGCATACAGCTCCCCGGCCCCCTTCTCGCTGGCCAGACCGTCCGCCTCCCGGCTGTCATAGCAGCAGCGGAAGGCCAGAATCACCACCTCGCCGGGGTGGGACAGCAGGAAGTCATTGACCTGCAAAAGGGCCTCGGAGAGCAGCACGCTTTTGAAGTTGTTGACGCCGTACCACTTTTTCTCCGTTTCGTCATAGCTGACCCGGAGATCCAGATAGCGCACGCCGCTCTCCAGCTGCTCCTTCACCGTCAGCTCCTGGGTTTTCGACTGGCGGACGGCCAGCCCCTTCAGGAACACCTGATCCAGCGGGGCGGTGACGGAGGCATCGTCCACCTGGGACAGAAAATCAATTTCGTAGGAAAGGCTGTCGTGGGACCCCGGCAAGGCTACGTCCACCATGCGCAGGTCAGGGGACAGGGTCTGGGCCATCCAGTTCCCATAATCGGCGTGCCCCGCATCCTCGTCGTGGAACTGGAAGGGTACCATCATCACCGCCACCACCAACAGAATCGCCAGCGCGAGCAGCAGCGAGCGCCGGCGCGGCATAAGGGGAGGGGGTTT
>JAJQET010000062.1 GCA_021201515.1 Clostridiales bacterium
GCCCACCCCCAGCCAGACGTTGAGGACAGGCCGCAGGGCGGGGCTTTGCCCCGGAAGTGCCGCTTGACGGCAGGTGCGGAGCGCCTCCGTCACGTCGTAGGTCTGAGCCTGGAGCCAGCGGTTGTAGTTGTTGCAGTAGGGGGTCAACACCTCGTTTCCAATGCGGGTCTCCTCCGTCAGCTGGCGGCTGTCCTGGACTTCCCCGGCGGTCAGATGCGCTTCGTATAACCCCAAGCCGCAGATGTAAAGCCGCGCCCGGCGCACAGCCTTTTTGAGGGGGAGACACTTCTGAAAAACCGGCATCCGTTCCCCACGGGGACAGGTCAGCCACCGCCCTGTCCAGGGCTCCTCCATCTTTCCCGTCTCAAACCAGTTCAGGTCGCTGACGGCGGTTTCCCCGGCATCCGTCCACGCCTGCACCTGCCAGCGGTATCTGGTGCGGGGGTTCAGCGTCAGAGGCGGAGCAAAGCCGGTAAAGGAGAGGTCGGCGTGCTTTCCACTGTCGTACAAAGGAGCGGAATCCTGCTCCCGCCAGACGGTCAGCCGGGCAGAGGTCTGCTCTTTGTCCTGCGCGTCCTCCACCAGCCAGGAAAACGTGGGTTCTCCCAGGGCGAAGCCAACGGGGGCCGTCATGTGATTCACTTTACAGTGGGTGATCTTCATACTGGTTCACGCTCTTTCTTCCACTTGTGCCTGGGCGTAAAACGCCCGATTTTTGCCCTCTATCCACCGATTTTCCGTCACCCGGACGGTCTTCGTCCAGCAGATGTCCTCCGAAGATGTACCGACCATCAGGGTAAAGGTGCCTTTTTCCACCTTCCAATGCCCTTCTATGTCCAACAGGGCCAGTTGGCTGACCGAAAGGCGGAATACGATGGTTTTCCGTTCCCCGGCCTCCAGCCACACTTTGCAGAATCCGGCCAGCTCCTTGTTGGGCCGGTCCACGGTGGCGTATTCGTCTGTGACGTAGAGCTGTACTGTCTCCGCGCCCCGGCGTGAGCCGGTGTTTTCCACCGTACCGGTGACGATGATGGTGTCCTCCGGTCCGTATTCTGCCCGGTCTGCGGCAAAGTGTTCCAGCCGGAAGGTGGTGTAGGAGAGGCCATGTCCAAAGGCGTACCGGGGGTGGTGGGGGCCGTCCACATAGTCCCGGAACCCCACGCTGGGTGACTGCATAAAGCCGGAGCCGCGCTCCACGCTGTAATAGATGGGGATTTGCCCGGCGCTGTGGGCGATGCTCACCGGCAGCTTGCCGCTGGGCGTGGCCCGCCCCAGCAGCAGGTCGGCCAGAGCCTCGTTCCCCTCTTCGCCAGGGGTCCACGCCTCCAGGATGGCGTTGCAGACCCGGTCGGCGTTGTCGCTGCTGATGGGCCGCCCGTCAAAGTGAACGGCGACGGTGGGTTTGTCCAGCTTTTCCAGTTCCTCCAGAAACTGCTCCTGACACTCCGGCAGACCGATGTTCATGCTGTCCAACCCTTCGCCGGTGGTGCAGCTGGTGTTCCAGCCGTACTTGCCCCCCAGCGTCACCAGCACCAGGCCGGCGCTGCGGGCCGCCTCCAGTGCCTCGGCAAAGTGCGAGGTATCGTTGCCTGTAAAGGGATAGCCATAGGCATACACCCACTCCGTATCCGGGCAGCGGGCCTGCAATGCCTCCAGCAGGCTGCGCAGGCCGGGGTAGAAGCGTCGGGCCAACCGGTCTGTGTCCGGATGCTCCAGCAAAACAGCGGAGCCGGGATAGGTTTCGTGTGGCACTTCTGCCTGCCGCTCGCCAGCGCCTTCCACGCCCGCCATTGTAGCAACGCCGCCCAGGCGGGTCTCCTGCCGGGCAAAATTCATATAGCATCCGAACAGGTTCCGGGTGGTCCCCCCGTGCCAGCCGATGACCGCCACCCGCTTGCCTCGCAGGTTGCCCAAAGGCAGCAGACCGTTGTTTTTCAGCAGGACGGCGGATTCCTCCGCCATTCTGCGGCCCAATGCTTTTGCCTCCGGGTCGTGCAGGGTGCGGGTGATCTCCGCTTCCTCCGCAGGATAGGGGTTTTCAAACAGCCCCAGCCGGAATTTTTCGGTCAAAATCCGCAGCGCCGCCTGATCCACCAGCGTCCGCCCAGCTTCACTCTGCCGGAGAGCGGCTTTGCAGTCCTCGTTGAAGGCCAGCGGCTCCGGGGCCTCCATATCCATACCGGCGTGAAGCGCCAATACGCCGGCCTCTGCCCGGTTCTCCGTCAGCCGATGTACGGAAAAAACCTGCTCTACCGAGCTGTAATCGGCAAAGACAAATCCCTGAAAGCCCATCTCCTCCCGGAGCAGCCCGGTGAGAAGGGCGCGGTTCGCCGCTGCTGGAACACCGTCAACGGAGGAATAGCAGTTCATCAGGCTGCGCAATCCGGCCTCCGTGATGGCGGCCTGAAAGGGCCTGGCATACTGCTCCCACAGCTGCCGGTGGGAGGCGGTGACCTGGGCAGTATGGATGCCCCCCATGCTGGACATGAACCCTAAAAAGTGCTTGGCACAGGCGAGCACCCCCTGCTCCGGTTTGCCGTTCCCCTGCAACCCCTGCACATAGGCCACGCCCATGGCGGCGACCAGGGTCGGGTCCTCGCCAAAGGATTCTCCCTGACGGCCCATACGGGCGTCCCTACTGATGTCCAGCACGGGCGCCAGGCCGTGGGCAATGCCGCAAGCTCTGGCCTGACGGCCGATCACCGTTGCCATCTCCCGCTCCAGCTCCGGGTTCCAGGTAGACGCCTGGGCCAGCTCGTTGGGAAATTGGGTGGCCTCCGGCATCAGTACGCCGGTGGCGGTCTCAATGTGTGCCAGAGCCGGGATATGGTGCGGGCTACAGGCCATCACCGTATCCTGTAGTTCGCGGATCTGTTGGACTGCGTCTGCCCGGCGCTCCGTCACGCTGGCAAACAGGCAGGAGAAGGCGCCTGCTCCATAAGGCGCGGTCTGCTGGTTGATCTGCTCTGGAAAATAACACTGGAGCTGGGCAAATTTTTCGTCAAAGCTCATGTGGTTCAGCAAATCCTGCGCCCGCTCCTCCGGTGGGAGACCTGCGTCTAAATACTTCATGTGTCTTGCACCTCTGTGAATGGAATGTAATTCATAAGGAACCTCTGAATAAATGGATGAGAGCGGATTGCGAGGAAATTTGCGTCAGAAAAAGGCGCAAAAGCGCAGGAATCCTGACGGATTTCAAGATTTTGCAACGCATTTATGGCGCAAATTTACCGCAAGGCGCCGAAATTCATTTGTTCAGAGGTTCCATAAAATAAGTGCGGGAATCCCAAACAGTACACGCTTACGATTCCCGCACTTTACGGAAGGGGGGTTAGTTCTCTACGATGACCCGCACCTTGCTCAGGTTCTTACACTGGGTAAAAATGTCCTCGGCGCTGCCGCTGCGGCTGGACTGCACCTTGATGACCGGGAACCAGGTGCCGGGGGTCTGGAAGGCGTGGTCGGCGGACACGGTGGCCTTGCTGCCGTCGGCTGTGGTCGGATGCAGCTCCAGGCCGTTGCTGAAGTCATTGGACTTCTCAAAGTCCCAGGCCGCGTAAGTCACGGCTCCGCCGCCAGGCGTGGCCTCAATTTCAGCAGTGAAGTGGACGGTCTCGCCCACCTTGACGTGAACACATTCCTGCCCGTTGGCCCAGGAGTGAACCACCGGCTGGAGGCCCTGACGGTCAGGGCTGTTGTCCATTTCCACCTGACCATCGTTGACGCGGTACTGGGTGTTGGCGGGCGGCTCGATGCCCTTTTCCACCCAGTCCGCCAGGTCGAACAGGGACTGGTGCAGCATTCCCAGATAGTCTACCGTGAATTGGGCATCATCCAGGTATCCGGCCCGGTCGTCATGGATGCAGTTGTCGTTGTAATAGAGCCGCATCCAATCCTTGTCGTCGCCCTTGGCCTCCCGCACCCGGCTGCGATACCAGTCGCCGTGCCAGGGCAGGGCGCTCTCGTCCAGCAGGCTGCAATTCACAATGATTTTGCTGTTGATTTTGCCGTTGGGAACCGTTCCACCGCCGTTTTGGGCAATCAGCGGGGCAATGAGCATGGGAATCTGGGGATATTTCGGTGTTCCGTCCTCTTTGCGGTACTGGTCATAGACATAATAGGTCTCGTCCGGCACCTGATGGCGCTGGAGGGTCTGCATGGCCAGATAGTCGCTGTTATCGATCATGACCTTGTCGCCCACAGCCAGCCCCTCCAGGGCGTTGCCGCTGTTCTGCCCGTCAAAGGCGGAGGAGACCACGATGATGCCGTGTTCCAGGCTCTCCACCGGCTGCTCCTTCCCGGCGGCTTTGCCGGTCAGTACCCTGATTTTGCACCGGAACAGATAGCTGCCCTCCGGCGGCTCCTCCTCCAGGACAATGTCAGGCGTGGTCTGGTTGCCCACCATCGTGTTGATCCAACTGGTATCCACGCTGCTGAAATCGCCGTCCGGGGTAGTTTTATTCTTTTCCAGCAGCCCCCGCACCCTGGTGACGAACTGGACGCGGTCACGGTACTCGCTGCTGTTGGGGTCCGCTCCAGCATACCCCTCCTTGGTCCAGAAGTCCTCAAAATAGGAGGGTGCGATTTGCTGGACCGTGGGGGCCAGCACCATCAGGGAGCCGTCACCCATATAGGGGTGGCAGAACCAGGCCCGCTTGGGGAAGCCCATCTTGCAGGCTTCAATCACAGCGTCCCGCTGGTCGCCTTCCAGCCCTTCCAGAATGTCTCCGCTGCCGCCGGGCTGCATGACATCCACCAGCTTGTCCAGGCCCTTCGTCCCCAGCATCCGCATGACCCGCAGACGGGCGCAGAACACGTTGGGGGTGGCCATCGGGTTGGCCAGCACATAGGGGCAGCCGCCGTCCCACACGCCGGTGGTAGCCTCAATGCAGCTCATGGTCTTGAAGCTGCCGCCGCTGCCGCCGAACACATAGCCGTAAGGCCGGTGCTCGTAGCCATAAATCCGCTGGGCCACCGTCCGGCTGAACTGGGCGGCGTTGGCGCTGGATTTGTAGAGCCGCTCGCAGTCTCCGAACACGAAGCCGCCCTGGTTGGAGACAACATAGTAGCCTCCGTGGGTCAGGAAGCAGGTGATTTTATCATCCTCTCCGGTGAGCTTTTCGCTCTCCCGTTCGCTCTCCGGCGCGGGGGAGAGATACTGGAAGAAGCGGCCTTCATACTTGTCCTTTTCCGGGAAGTAGAAGCAGAATTTGACCTCCTGCCCCTGCAACTCCGTGTTGCGGAATCCGCCGTGGACATAGTAGTGGCGCAGCGGTGTGTCCCGCCACTCCTCCTCATCGATGTAAGGCTCCGCAAAATAGGGGTCGCCTATGGCTGTGTACAGTTCCTGTGACATTTCATTCCTTCCTTTCGCTGCCGAGGCACTTTTTTAGTGTATCGGCTCATTTTTATATGTGATGCCGTCATCCGGCATACAGGACGGAGCGTTACACCTTAGACAGCGCAGCCTCATCGGCGACCAGGGTGAAGTTGGGGTGTAATTGCAAAATGGAGGCGGAGACAAGGGGCGTAATCGGCCCGAAAAAGGCCGCCTTGACGGCGTCCGCCTTATCCGCGCCGCTCGCCACCAGCACCACACGGCTGGCGTTCATAATATCGCAAACGCCCATTGTATAGGCAAACCGTGGGACATCCTCCTCCCTCTGGAAGAAGCGCCGGTTGGCCCGGATGGTCGTTTCCGTCAGGGCCACCTTGTGGGTGCCCTTGGTGAAGCAGCTGTCCGGCTCGTTGAAGCCGATATGACCGTTGGGGCCAATGCCCAGCAGCTGCAAATCAATCTCGCCCAGGCTGCGCAGTGTGTCGTCATAGCGTTTGCACTCCGCATTCCCGTCCAGGGCAGTACCACAGGGAATGTTGGTGTTGGACGGGTCAATGTTGATGTGGTCAAAGAAGTGGCTGCGCATAAACCAGGCGTAGCTCTGTTCATGTTCCCTGTCCAGCCCCACATACTCGTCCAGATTGACGGTGCGCACCTGGCTGAAATCCAGGTCGCCCTTTTCATACCACTTGATGAGCTGCTCATAAGTCCCGATGGGGCTGGAACCGGTGGCCAGGCCCAGCACACAGTCCGGCTTGAGAATCACCTGGGCGGAAATAATGTTTGCCGCCTGACGGCTCATGTGGTCATAGTTTTTTGCACGAATAATTTTCATCAGGGTAGGCCGTTCCTTTCAAATTGAGTTGTTTTCTGTCAGTACGAGCAGAGGTCAGCGTTTCTGCCCGGCCTCGTCCTCCCAGCGCCACTCGTCCAGCCATTCGATGCGGGGCCTGTCGCCTTCGAACCGGATGGGAAGCCAGACGTAGTTGGCAACGGAGGTGTTTTCGGAGGGGTATTTCTCCAGAAAAGCGTCCCACGCCGCAGCATCGGTGGAGGCGGGGTCAAAGCGGCTCTCAAATGCTGCCGCGTACTCCGGATAAGAAAGTTCCATGTCATTGGGCAGCCAGCGATCCGCCAAAGCAATGTACAAATCAGTCTGCCCCGGCACCTGAAACACAGAGGAGATTTGACTGTGAAAAGAGGTCCTGCTGTCGTCTCCCACATGGGGGTCGCCCAGCTCCCGGTAGGGGCCGTGCCAGTCCAAAGCCACCGCCGCCTCGGAAGGGTTGGGGAGATAGCTGGTGGTGCCGCTGGTGATGAGGTAATGCTTGCCTCCCCGCTGGAAGTGAGCCGGAGCCTCCCGCACATAGGGCGGGCAGCGCCGGGGGAAGTGGGCGGAATACACGCCGCTGACATCCGTGTAATCCTCCGTCAGCTCGGCGCAGATCAGCTCGCTGTGGACCCGCTCGAAGAAGTAATAGGCTTTCCCCTCCGGCGAAACCGCCAGGTCGAAGTCCCCGGCGTCCATCCCCAGGGGCCGCAGGCCCACCCTGACCTTGGTGTAAGGCCCCAGCAGACGGTCTGCGGTCAGCACGGTTTCCGACTGCGTCCCGTCCGGGTGCATGATTTTCAGCCAGCAGACGTATTTTTTCGTCGTCTCATTGTAGAGGATGTGGGGCCGGTCCATGCAGGCGGATGGGTGGAGCGGAGAGGCGGGGTCATCCGGCTCTGGCGGGATAATCAGCCCCATGTCCTCCCAGTTGTAGAGGTCACGGGAGGCGTAGCAGCGAACCCCCCAGTGCCAGATATGGGCGTTCGGGTCGGTGAACTCCTTGTTCTCCCCGTACCAGTAGTAGACGCCGTTTTCATAGAAAATGCTGCCGCCATGTGCCTGGATACGCTTTCCGGCGGTGTCCAGCCAAACCTGGCCGGGGTGAAAGGAATGATACATCGTCAAATCCCATCTTTCATTTTGATTGGGTGCAAAACACCCACTTGTTTTACAGCCTTTGTCTCATCGTAATCGCGGCCGGGTTTTCTGTCAACCGGGAGAACCCCATTTTTCATAAAAAGCGATATTCGCATAGGGGATAATACGCAACCCTTTACATCCCCATGCCCTTCATCAAAATGGGCATATCCTCCGGCTGGAAGAACTTCGTCATAAACGCCTTGCCAAACTCCGGGCCGGGGTCGGTGGCCTCTACGGTCTGCTCCATCACATCGTCGGACATATTGGAGTGGATGGAGGCCAGATACCCAAAGGCTTCCTTTTGGCGCTCCTGACCCTGGGGGTCCCACCAGTCGCTGGGGGTGTACTTGATTTGGCTGTGGTTGGCGCCGCCCATGGTGGCGGTCAACCGCTGGCAGAAGTCCTCGTAGTCGTCCTTCCCGCTCCAGCACAGCTCCGCCAAAGCGTAGATCCTGGGGAACAGCAGCTCCTCCACGCGCCCGCACTCGGTAATGTGTTCGCTCCAAAGGCAGCCCTCCATCCCCAGCAGGCTGTCCATTTCGCCTACGTCCTGGTCGCCAAAGTGGGGAACGGTGTCGTAGAGCTTCTTCACCGGCGTCATGCTGTAGGGATAATCCAGATAGCACTCGAACATATCAGCGTAAATCCATTTGCCGCCCTGCTCCGCGAAGGGCTGCATGGTGTCCCGGTGCTGGAGCGTCCAGTATTCGATCTGCACGTCCATGGGGCAGGCGCCGCCCCGGAGCGATTCATTCCAGCAGATAGCCGTCTTGCCGTGTTTCTTCAGGATGTCGTTGACCTTGCTGGTAAACCACCCCTGGAGCGCCTCGTAGCTGTCCAATCCCGCCTGCTCCATCCGGGCGCGGCAATGGGGGCATTTTTTCCACTCGTTTTTGGGGGCCTCATCGCCGCCCAGATGCACACGGGGGCCGGGGAACAGCGGCAGCAGCCCGTCCAGCAGTTCCTCCAGGAAGGTGAAGGTTGCATCCTGGCCGGGGCAAAGGATGATGGGGAAGATACCGCCGCCCCTGGCCACATGAACCTTCTTGCCGGAGCAGCTATACTGGGGATACGCCGCCAGTAGGCTGGTGACGTGGCCGGGCATATCGATCTCCGGCACGACCTCTACCCCCCGCTCTTTCGCATAGGCGCAGACTTCGGCGATTTCCTCCTGGGTATAGTAGTCGCCGCTGGTCTCCTGGAGTAGCGGGAACCTCTTGCTCTCAATGCGCCAGCCCTGGTCGTCCACCAGATGCCAGTGGAACACGTTCAGCTTAGCCAAGGAGCTTTCCTCGATGACCTTCTTGACCTCAGAGGCGGGGAAAAAGTGCCGGGCGCAGTCCATCAAAACGCCCCGATGGGCGTACTTGGGCGCGTCCTCAATGGTGCAGCAGGGCAGAACGCCGTCCTCCGCCAACTCCGCCGCTGTGGTCAGCGCCCAAATCACGCCCCGCTCAGTGGAAGCCGCAACAGAGATGCCCTCCTGCGTCACGGTCAGACGGTACCCCTCCTGGGGCAAAGCGGCATCACGCTCCAATGTCAGGAACTGTCCTTCAATAATTTCGCAATTGGTGCGATGAGCAAATACAGCCACGCACCACGGCGCAAAATCGCCCAGTGCCACGCCGAGCTGTGCCGGGAGTGTACATTGCCCCTCGCCCATCCTGACGCTGCCGGAAACGGCTGGGATGATGTGTTTCATAATGATTCCTCCTCAATATCCTGTTTGTAAGAGTAACTGCTCTGCTCTTATAATGTTGGTATTGTAGCAGGAATGTCTCAACGCCCGTTATCGCAAAAGCGTTGTTATTGCTGCTTTTACGCCGTCATTGTGAATCATGACGGTTTTTTGAGAAAAAACGCAGATTCAAGAGAAAGGAAAACCGGGAACCGCAGCAAAGCAGCTACGTTTCCCGGATTGTCAGCGGAGAGGAACAATAGCCAAGTCACTCCGCAAAGGCGGCGATGGCCATATAAGGCTTACCAGGCAGCGGGACGGTGGTTTTACCGCTGGCTCCGGTCAGAACGGTCTTTCGGGTCATCTCCCAGGTGTCGATCACCTCAACGCGATAGGTTTGGCGTTCGGGCAAGTCGATCTCAAACGCGGCGGGGCAAAAGCGTTCCAGGTACACCAGATAGACCTGGCTGCCCACCTTGCCCCGGTAGACACGTTCGCCGGAGGCTATGACCTCACGCTCCACAGGGTTCATGCGAACGGCCATGGCAAAGCCCTTGGCGGAGGGCGGTATGGACTCCAGCAGCTGGGGCAGCTGCTCCGGCTGCATTTGGA
>JAJQET010000188.1 GCA_021201515.1 Clostridiales bacterium
TAATTGGTGCGTGTCTCCGTCAGGCAGTTTCCCGTTTCGTCATAGGTGTATTCGTATACTTTGTAAATGGAACCGTCGCTGGCATATTCCCGGTATAAGGTCAGATTCCCGGCCTCATCGTACTGCGCAGAGTAGTTGAACCAGGGGAAATGCACACCTCTGTCCCGCAGCACCGTTGATACGGGGTATATGCCTACCGCCAGCACCGCCAGAAGGACAGCCGCGGCAATCAGTATCCGGTTGCGGTGCTTATGCCCCCCGTTCTTCTCCTGGGCCTGCCGCCGCTTCAGCTCCTGCTCCGCCTTTCGGGCCTGGGCCGCCTGGCGCTCCAGCTCCTGCCGGGTCGCCCGCAGCTGCTCCAGTTCCGCCTGGGCCTGGGCCTGAGCCTGGGCCTGTTGGCGCTCCTGTTCCTGCCGCTCCTGCTCCCGCCGGGCGGCCCGCAGCCGCTCCAGCTCCGCCTGGGCCTGGGCTACCTGGCGCTTCAGTTCCTCTTCCCGGGTCTGAGCCTGCCGGTGGGCGGTCAAAGCGGAAACAGGCCCGGCCCCTGCCGGAAGAGACGCCGTCAGGGTGGGGTAGCGCTCATAGTCCCGGCTGCGGTCAAAGCCGCAGTCCGGGCAAATAGATAGGTCGGCGTTCTGCCTGCCGCACACGGGGCAAGTCCATTCCATGGGGGTTCCTCCCTCTGTATCCGGGCAAATCCCGGCGCTTTCGTTCAGTATAACACAGCATTTCAGAAATTACAATTTTTTGTTGGGAGGTTTGATTACTTCCCGCTGAAAAACGCTGTCAGCAGCCTGCCGCAGTCCTCCTCCAGCACGCCGCCGTACACGGCGGGCCGGTGGTTGAACTTCTCCTGAAAGAGGCTCAGCACGCTGCCGCAGCAGCCGGACTTGGGGCTGGCCGCGCCGTACACCACGGTGTCAATGCGGGCGTTGATCACCGCCCCGGCGCACATGGGGCACGGCTCCAGGGTGACATACAGGGCGCAGCCCTCCAGATGCCAGCTCCCCAGGGCGGCGCAGGCGGCCCGGATGGCCTCCACCTCGGCGTGGGCGGTGGCGTCTCCCAGGGCCTCCCGGCGGTTGCGGCCCCGGCCCACGATGGCGCCGCGGCGCACCACCACGCAGCCCACCGGCACGTCGCCCTCCGCGGCGGCCTCCCTGGCCAGGGCCAGGGCCTCCCGCATCCAGTTCACTTCCGGTTCCATCTGTTTCGCCTCCTTGTGAGGGATAGGGTTCCCTTCTGCCGGGCAAGCTATGGGGGCAACCGCCTCCATCACCGTATACAGAAAGGAATTATACTATGGAAAATAACAATCAGTATCCTGTTTTGCAGGAAGTCTACAAGGGCGCGGCCATGGGCGCCGCCGCCATCGACCGGCTGCTGCCCCTGGTGAAGAACGCCCGGTTCCGCTCCGACCTGCAAACCCAGCGGAAGCAGTATGACGGCGCACAGCAGCGGGCGGAGGAGCTGATGAAGCCTCTGGCCAAATGCCCCCAGGAGCTGAGTAAGGGGGAGCGGGCGATGCTCTGCGCTTGCCTCGGCGTGAAAACCCTCTGCAACAGGGAGACCAGCCACCTGGCCCAGCTGATGATTCAGGGCAGCAACATGGGGGTGCTGAACCTGACCAAACTGCTGAACTCCTGCGGGGACTACGAGCCGGACCCCGCCGCCGACGGGGCGGCGGCCAGCCCCCAGCCCCAGACCGACCCGGCGGCGGCCCTGGCCCGCAGCGTCATCCGCATGGAGGAGGACAACATCGACCGGTTGAAGGTTTATCTGTCTTAGTGGATGGCGATTAGCCGTCAGTGACCCCTCCGCCCCCTTACGGGGGCACCTCCGCCGTCAGCGAAGCTGACTGAGGGGTGTCCAGCCACAAGGGCAGCCGGGCGCACAAAGCGCCCCTACTGGAGCGTGAAGCCTAAATCTTTACCTTTTTTGTAGGGGCGGCCCCTGGCCGCCCGGGGCAAGCAAGCGGTTTCTGCGGGCGGCCAAGGGCCGCCCCTACACACGCGGGTGCAAAAAGCACCTCACCCCTCCACCGGCTGCCGGCGGAGGGGTGCGTAACAGCTACTAGCCACTAGCCACTAATCACTAGCCACTACCCTTCCCGCGCCGGAATCAGCACCCGCAGCTCAAACCAGCCCCCCTCCGCGTGGACGGTGGCGGAGCCGTCGTACTTCTCCGCGATGGCGCAGATGCTTTTCAGGCCGAAGCCGTGGTTGCGCTTATCCTGCTTGCTGGTTTTGGGAAGGCCCCCGGTGACGGTCTCCTCCTCCCGGCACCGGTTCTCCAGCCGAATCCGGAGGAACCCCTTCTCCTGGGAGACGGACAGGTGAATCAGCCGCTGCTCCGGGTCGGGGAGCTGGAGGACCGCCTCCATGGCGTTGTCCAGGGCGTTGCCGAAGAGGGCGCTGAGGTCCATCACGTCCATGAAGGACAGCGCCGCCCCGTCCACCACGCAGGTCAGCTGAATGTGCTCCCGCTGGCAATGGATGCTCTTGCTGGTCAGGATGGTGTCCAGAAACTGATTTCCCGTCTTGCTCTGGGTCTCGTAGATCTGAATCTCCTCCTCCATCTTGTCCAGGTAGTCCAGCCGCTGGGTGGCGTCCACCTCGCTGCGGAGGATGGCGATTTGATGCTTTAAATCGTGATACTTCCGGTTCACCATGTCCACCGACTCCTGGTTCAGCAGGTAATTGGCGTACTGGGTGTTCAGCATGGACTCCAGGGTGTTCCGCTCCAGAGTGGTATAGCTCTCGCACAGCTGTAAATGATGGGCGTAGAGGATGGCCACGCCCCCCAGATAGACGATGGTGCGGATGTTAAAGGCTTCGGCGTAGGTGGTACCGCCGAAGGGGGTGTCCAGCCCGGAAAAGCTGAGGCTGCTGAGCACATAGATGGTGAAGGCGATGAGAATGGTGCTGCCGCAGGAGAAGGCGCTCACCGGCATCTCCGCGAGCTGCTTCCGGTCCCGCCGCTCCAGCAGGAACATCAGCACAAAAATCACCCCATACATGGCCAGCATAAAGGCGACCTCAATGGGCTGGGCGTCCCAGACCGGGTAGTGGTCCACCTGAAAGAGGTAGAGCTGCCAGGCCAGGGAGGCGGCGAAGCCCCCCAGGATGAAGGCCCGGGCGCAGTAGGTGGCGGAGTTGGTCAGGCCGGTCTTGCACAGGCACAGGAAGGGGACGAAGGTCAGCAGCGCAATGCCCACATAGGCCAGGTTGAACGCCGTCCCGCTCAGGGGGGCGGCTTGCGCCATGGCCCCCCACAGCACCAGAAAGCAGACCCCGGCGGTGAGCCAGAACCGCCACCGGGAAAACCCCTTGCGGCGGGGCAGGAAGTGGATATAGAGCATATCCGCCGTCCACAGGGCCAGGGCGTTCCAGAGGGGCGGGATATTTTGCAGCTCGCTGCTCATTTGCTTACCTCATTGATGTAGTTGTTCAGGGCGTCCAGGAAGGGCTTCTTCCTGGCCCGGCTGACCGGGAGCTGCTGGCCCCCCACCGTGGCCAGGTCGCCGTGGATGCTGTCCACGTGCTCCAGATTCACCAGATAGCTCTTGTTGCACCGGAAGAAGCGGCCCGTCAGCTCCCGCTCCACCTCGCTCATGGAGCTGGAGGTGGTGACCTCCCCCTCGGTGGTGTGGTAGATCAGGGTGTGGCCCTGCACCTCTACAAAATAGATGTGGGACAGCTCCAGCTTCCGGGTCTCCCCCTTACCGGTGTTGACGGGGTGGAACTGCTTCGTCCGTCTGCGCATCCGCTCCATGGCCCGCCCGATACACTGGGTGAAGGCGTAATAGGAGACGGGCTTGAGCACATAGTCCAGGGCCTCCACCGCGTAGCCCCGGATGGCGTACTGGGACATATTGGTGATGAAGATGATTACCACCTCCCGGTCCACCTGGCGGATGCGCTCCGCCGCCGTCATCCCGTCCAGCCCGGGCATCTCGATGTCCAGCAGGAGGATGTCATAGTCCGCGCTGTAGTGGTCCACCAGCTCCACGCCGTTGGAGAAGCAGACGGTCAGGAATTTCTCTCCGGATTCCTTCTCATACTGGGCCAGATACCGTTGTAAACGGCTGCTGTAAATCGGGTCATCCTCCACAATGGCGATCCGTGTCATGGCAATCTTGCACCTCTCTTTCTCAGGGTGAAAACGCTTCGTCTGTTCAGAAGTTTCTCAGCTTATTGTAAGGGATAATTCGCCAAACGTCAAGCCGTTCAGGGGCGGTTTCCTCGGCGGTTTTGACAGGAAACGAAACGGGAAAAGATGGAGAATTTCTCTCCGGAATTTTACAAAATTTCCACCTTTATCCGGGATACTGTGCTATAATGAGTTCTAAGGAACCGGCAGGAGCGCCGGAGCTGTGTGATTTTGAAAGGAGACTTCAATTATGTCCAAACTTACCACCGGCGTCTATGAAAAATACGGCGTCCGCTACCCCACCCTGACCCTGACCGACGGCGACTATGCCCTGACCGTCACCCCGGAGAAGGGTGGCATGGCTACCTCCTTCACCAAGGCGGGAGAGGAATATCTCTGGCTGCGGGACGGGAACTTTGAGTCCACCGACCGCCCCCGCTGCGGCATCCCCATCCTGTTCCCCAACTGCGGCAGGCCCGACGGCGGCGTTCACCGGTTCGGCGGGGCGGACTACCCCATGGAGATCCACGGCTTTGCCGACCTGGTGCCCTGGCAGGTGAAGTCGGCGGAGGACGGAGCCATCGAGCTGACCCTGGCCCCCAACGGCCTGACCAAGTTCGTCTATCCCTTTGACTTCCTGCTGACCATGCGCTACACCCTGGACGGGGCCACCGCCGGCCTGGCCCTGACGGTGGAGAACACCGGGGACAAACCCCTGCCCTTCAGCGTGGGCTTCCACCCCTATTTTGCCGCCAGCCGGCTGGAGAACGTCCGCTTCGACGTCACCGCCGCCACCTGCTCCCAGGATGCCAAGGGGGCGCAGCCCGCCGCCCCGGCGGAGATCACCCTGACCAAAAATCCGGGCAGCGCCGACTCCATCCGCCTGATGACCGGGGTGAAAAGCCCCATGCGCTTCACCGACTCCGGCAACGGCCACATCGTGACGGTGGACTTTGACGAGAGCGTGTTCACCAACGGCGTGCTGTGGCAGCAGGACGCGGAGCGCTTCGTCTGCATGGAGCCGTGGAACGGCTGGGCCAACAGCGTCAACGAGGCGGGGCGGCACATCGAGCTGGCCCCCGGCGAAAGCCAGACCTTTGCCTGGAGCGTCACCGTTGGGTGATGGCAGCTGTTAGCCACCCCTCTGCCCCCTGCGGGGTACCTTCCCTTTCAGGCAATGTCGTCAAGTTAGGGACATTACACTCCTTAGACAAAGTTTGCTGAAGAAAATAGGTGTTTGCCCTTGCCAGGGCAGGGCCTACTTTTCTCGCTCCGCCGAGAAATGGGGCCCGCCCGGAGGGCAAAACCTATTTCTTTTCTCAATCCTTATCTTAGGGAAGATAACCCTGCCGGGAGGGCAAAACGTAGTTCCGTTATCTTTCCTTCCACGTTCCTTAGATAAGGAAATCAACTGCCCCCACCGAGGCATAAAAAACAGCGGTGAAACCGAGTCGGTTTCACCGCTGTTGTCTGTTTTCACTGCCCAAAGTGTCCCGCCAGGAACGCCTGCCGCACGTCGCCGGAGAAATACAGCGTCCCCAGGGCCACAGTAACGCCGCCCCGGCCAGCCTCCAGCGCCGCCGCCAGACCCTGGGGGATGCTGCCGCAGGGGGTGGCGGGGACGCCTCTGACCCGGCAGGCCTCCGCCAGGGCCTGGGCGTCCAGGGCCCTGGGGGTGTTGGCCGTCACGGTGAAAAATTCCTTTGCCAGAGGGGTCAGCAGGTCCAGCATGGCGGGATAGTCCTTGTCCGCCATGACGGAGAGGAGAAAGACGAACTTCTCCCCCGGAAACACCGCCCGAAGGCTGTCCACCGTGGCCCGCATCCCGTGGGGGTTATGGCTGCCGTCCAGAATCAGCATGGGGCTGCGGCTCAGCAGCTCGAACCGCCCCGGCCAGGAGACGGCGGCCGGCCCCCGACGGATGGCGTCGTCGGAGATCTGCCAGTCCCTGGCCCGCAGTACGTCGGCGGCGGTGATAGCCACCGCCGCATTTTTGGGCTGGTAGGCCCCCAGCAGGGGGATTGTCAGGTCTTGCAGGCCGTCAAAGTCGAAGCGGCAGCCCTCCAAATCCGTGCTGTGTACGGTGAGGCGCTGAAAGGGGGCTGTGATCAGGGGGCAGCCTGTCTCCCGGCATTTGGCGGCGATGACTGCGTCCGCCTCCGGCGCGCCGCCGTAGGAGACCACGGTGGTGCCCGGCTTGATGATACCCGCCTTGGCGCCGGCGATGTCCGCCAGGGTGGGGCCCAGCTCCCGGACATGGTCCATGCCCAGGGCGGTGATGACGGCGCACTCCGGGGCGGGGATGACGTTGGTGGAGTCCAGCTCGCCCCCCAGCCCCACCTCCAGCACCACGATGTCGCAGTTTTGCCGGGCGAAGTACAGAAAGCCCAGGGCGGTGATCAGCTCAAACTCGGTGGGGGCATCGGCCATGGCATCAGCATGGGGACGAATTTCGTCCACCACCTGCTCCAGATCTTCATCGGAGATGGGGACGCCGTTCACCTGAACGCGCTCATTGAAGCGGTTCAGAAAGGGGGAGGTGTACAGCCCCACCCGGTACCCCGCTGCCTGTAAGATGGAGGCCAGACAGGCCGCTGTGCTGCCCTTGCCGTTGGTGCCTGCGATGTGGACGAAGCGGAGCCGTTCCTCCGGATTGCCCAGGGCAGAGAGCAGGTCACGGGTGCGGCTCAGCCCCGGCTTCTGCCCCCGCCAGCTCACCTGATGGATATAGGCCAGGGTGGATTCATAGCTCATGGATGGTTCCCCTTACTTCAATTTGATTTTCACGCCGGGCTTGCCGATTTCCTTCGCCCGACGGTTGGCCTCCCGGACGGGAATTTTGTTGCCCTGGGCGTCCACCACATAGGTGTTGTCCAGCTGGCCCCGGAGGGAGGCCCGGACGGCGGCGATGTATTCCTGCCGCAGGGCGGCCTGCTCGGCCTTTTCCGCTGCGGTCAGCCCCTCCGGCGTCTTTGATTTTCGGGCCAGGGCGTTGATGCGGTCAATGGTTTCCTGTGTGATCATAGTCTGTCCTTTCTCAATGCGGTCAGAGATACCGCTCCAGGGTGATGGCAATGCGGCCCTTCCGCGTCTGGCCGCCCACCTCCGTGACCCGGCACTTTCCAAGGCCCCGGCAGGACAGCACGTCCCCCTGGGCCACCGGAGCGTCCGGCCGGGTCACCTCCCGCCAGTTCAGGGCCACCCGTCCGGCGCTGATGGCCTCCGCCAGTTTGGAGCGGCTGGTGGAAAACCCTGCCGCCGCCACCGCGTCCAGCCGCAGGGAGGAGACGGTGGCGTGAATGGTTTTCACCTCGCCCACCGGCGGCGTCACCTCCTCCATGGGCAGGGGAGAGAGGGTCAGTTTGGCTCGGCCTGCGGAGGTCAGGTTTTGCAGGGCGAAGGGGACGATCTCCGGCAGGAGCAGCAGGTCGCAGCTGCCCTTGCCCACCAGAATGTCCCCCACCGTCTCCCGCTTCACCCCCATGCCCATGAGGGCGCCCAGAAAGTCCCGATGGGTCAGAGCCTCCGGCCCGTGCCAGACGGCCCGGAGGGCGGAGAGGTAGTCGGCGGGGACCACGTCCTCCGGCTCCATCCAGTCCGGCAGAAAGACGCAGACCCGTCGCTCCGCCTCCGGATAACCGCCGGTGAACAGGTGGGCAGGGTAGCCCTCGGCGGCGATGAGCCGCTCCACCGCCGCCCGCTCCGCCGGGGAGAGAAACGGGGTGTGGGTGGGGACGCTCCGCCGCCCGGCGAAGCGGAGCTGATCCAGCGCCTTGCCCAGCAGCAGTCGCTCCTCCGGGGAGGAGGACAGGCGGTTTAACAGCTCTGTTTTTTCCATAGACGTCACCCCTTCATTCTTTCGTATTGTACCACGAAAGAAAAGCGGTGTAAACTCTTTTAGCTGTTAGCCGCTGGCCGTTAGTGGCTAGTGGCTAGTGGCGGGCCGCCCCTCCGGCGCTTTGGGCCTTCCTGCCCTTTCAAGGGAGGCAGGCGGGTTATCATACCACGTTCCCTTTCTCCAGTAGGGGCGCACAGTGTGCGCCCGGCTAACGTTTCCTTTTTATATAAGGTGGTTTGATGTAGGAGCGTTGTTGTGTCCTGACCGGGGGCCTAGTTTCTTTCTCCGTCCTTTTCTAAGGAGGAAGGGCGCGGGCGCACACTGTGCGCCCCTACTGGACCAGGGGAACCGCCGGTCTTGACCGGGAACGATGGATAGAAAGGCGACCAAGGGCCGCCCCTACAGGGACAGAGGGCAGAGCGGGAAACAACCCCGTCAACCGCAAAAAAGAATTGCATTGCCGCCCCAAGTTTAGTACAATAAGGGCAGCAGAAAACAAACGGAAAGGGGCGAACCGCTGTGATTCAGGATCTGGAGGGCACGCAGTTCTCAAATGTCTGGCGGGACATTCAGCCCGCCCCGGAGGACAGAATTTATATCCCCAGGGGCGGGGATGTGCTGGTGAACGAGGCGGGGGAGCTGCCCATGCGGTGGGAGATTCCCCGCATGACCGACGCCGAGTTCCGGTATCTGTTCGAGGCGGATGATGAGCGATATTTCCTCTGCCTGACGGAGCTGGCAATGCTGGGGGCCAGAGGCTACGACTGGCAGCCCGCCCGGCAGACGGCCCGAAACGCCCGGCCCATGTACCGGGCGCTGGCGGGGTTCACCGCCATGCACCTGGCGGACTGGTACGGGAAGAACCGCTTCTGCGGCCGCTGCGGCGGGGAGACCGTTCCCGGCCATGACGAGCGGAAGCTGGTCTGCCCCAATTGCGGCAACGTGATCTATCCCCGGCTGAACCCGGCGGTGATTGTGGCGGTGACGGACGGGGAGCGGCTGCTGATGACCCGGTACCAGCCCGCCCACCGGTCTGTGCGCCACTTCGTACTGATCGCCGGCTTTGTGGAGATCGGGGAGACGGCGGAGCAGTGCGTGGCCAGGGAGGTGCTGGAGGAGACCGGCCTGCGGGTGAAGCACATCCGCTACGCAGGCTCCCAGCCCTGGGGCTGCGAGGGCAACCTGACCCTGGGCTACTACTGTGAGCTGGACGGGGACGATACCATCACCCTCCAGGAGGACGAGCTGGGGGAGGGCCGCTGGTTCCGGCGGGAGGAGGTTCCCGTGCCGGACGATGAGGTATCCATCACTGCCCACATGATACGGGCCTTCCGGGAGGGCCGGGAGTGGGAAACCCCCTTTAGCTGAAATGTCATCAACTTAAAGAATCTACTTTCGTTTTCCTAAAGAAAGATACATTTCCGCGTTGAAAATCAGATTAGCACGACCAATGAAAAACCAGAATGTTCCCCAGCCGCCATCGGCGGCAGCTTTGGTGCGTAACAGGTTACATCGTCTCTGACGG
>JAJQET010000064.1 GCA_021201515.1 Clostridiales bacterium
GGGCGGGCGCTCGCTTCACATCCTGCATCCATTCGGCGCCGCTCCGCCGGGCCGAACTTCTGATAGGATTAGTATATCATAAAAACCGGCCAAAGTATACCACCAATGCATCGGGAAAATAGGAAGAAAGTGGGAATTAATTTGGGAGTTCCCATGGTAAAAACGCCCAAATCGGAGGATTTTCCTTTGCTTTGGGAGAAAGTGCGGGCTTTTTGTCGGCAGGTCACCGCCTGCCTGAACCGCTTCGCCTGTTACCCCTTTGGTGTGCCGAATCAAAACGAAGTCACGCTTAAAATAAGCAGAACTAACAAAAAACAAATTGCAAACAATCGGTTTCCATGGTACAATTACACTGGAATTAGGGGGGAAGGTGAAATGGTTCGTATTGCGATTCTGGAAGACAATGCACAGTGCAGAAAAAGCCTCCAGTCATACCTGAAAAAGTACGCGGAGGAAAACCAGGTGCAATTTGACGTGACCTGTTATGACAACGGCATGAATTTTGTTTGCCGGGAGGAGGATAAGCAGTTCGACCTGATTTTTATGGACATTTCCATGCCCTATATGAACGGCATGGAGGTCGCCCGCAAAATGCGGGCCGATGGGGACGATACCTTTTTGATTTTCATCACCAGTTTGGCGCAGTACGCCATTCAGGGCTATGAAGTGGACGCGCTGGACTTTATGGTCAAGCCCGTGGGCTACTTCAACTTTTCCCTGAAGCTGCGCAAGGCGCTGCAAAAGCTGGCGGTGAAGCAGGTCCGCCCCAAAATCCCCATTCAGACCAGAGACGGCGTGCAGATGATCGAGCTGGATCAAATCAGCTATATCGAGGTCCGGCAGCACAACCTGATTCTGTACACTGACCTGGGCGAGCTGACCATCCGTGGCACGCTGAAAGAGATGGAGGGGCAGCTCTCCGGCTACGGCTTCGCCCGATGCAGCAACAGTTATCTGGTGAATCTGAACCGGGTCATTTCCATTGCCAACGGACAGGCCAAACTTCAGGACGGTTCGGAGGACGGCGTCTGGCTGACCATCAGCAGGCGCTGCAAATCATCCTTTGAATCGTCCCTGGTCACGTATCTGGGGAAGGGGGGCAGCACGTCATGTTAGATTACCCGGAAATGATCTACGATTATATCCTTTGTATTGCGGCCGTCTGTCTGTTTGCGTGCTACTTACCCAGAAGAAAGCGGTTTGGCCTGCGGATGGGCGTCGGCGCCGGGCTCTCGCTGGCGTGTATCGCGCTGGTGGTGTACTTGGTGCGCCTGGTGCCGGAGGAGAGCCTGCTGTCCTACCTCCGCTTCGCCAGCATCCTGTCGGTTGCCCTTGCCGCCGCCGTCGTCTATGGCGGTTGGGAGGTCAGCATAGGGAGGCTGCTGTTCTGCGCCGCCTGCGGGTGCGCTTTGCAGAATATGGGCAGCAATCTTCGCACACTGGTTGCCAGATATATCACCAGCGACAGGATCGTTCGGGAGCTGGTGCCGATGCTCATCGTCTTTGTCGCAGGCTATTACCTCTGGATACGGCGCACCAAAAAGGCCACTGCGGAGCCATCTGTGCAAACCGGGGTCATCGGTCTGATCTCCGCGTTATTTGTCTGCATCATCCTCCCCTCTCAAATGTATAAGTTTGACCTGGAGACAACGGCGATGGGCGTCCGGCAGATCGTGAATTATCAGTCCCTGTTCCTCGGCATCCTCATCATCGAGACCCAGTTGGACGCGGTGGAAAACCGCAGCATCCTGAAGGACAACCAGCACCTGACGCTGATGCTCCAGGAGCGGGAGGATAAGTTCCGGGACGCCCAGGTCACCATGGAGCAGATCAACAACAAGTGCCATGACCTGAAGCACTATCTGATCTCCCATCCGGAGCAGGGCCCGATGGACGCGGAGATGAAGGAGGACATTCAGGAGGCCCTGACCTCCGTGGAGGCCCAGTTCCATACCGGCTGCGAGCCTCTGGACCTGGTGCTGTGGGAAAAAAGCCGCCTGTTCTCCAAGTACGGCATCCTCTTTGGGTGTATGTCAGACGGCAGCGTTCTCTCCGGTATGCGTGCCATCGACGTTTACGCGATTTTTGAAAACGTCCTGCAAAACGCCATCGAAGCCTCTGAACAGTGCGACCCGGACGAGCGGGTCATCAGCATGACCGTCTGCGGGAAAAACCGGTTCGCCCTGATCCATGTGGAGAACCACTATGTCACCCCCGTGGAGCTGCGGGACGGCCTGCCCGTCACCTCCAAGCAAAACAGGGAGGAGCACGGCTTTGGCGTGGCAAGCGTGCGGATGCTGGCCCAGAAGTACAACGGGATGATGTCCGTCTCTGTGGAGGACGATTTGTTCAACCTGGATATTGCGATTCCGCTGGAGAAGAGCGCTTAGCGGCTTCCTGAAAATAGAATCGAAAGAAATGTGTATTCTGCTTATGTAGAATACACATTTTTTATGCCCTTTTACGGCCGGCTATGAGGCATACCATACGAAGTCTGACCGCTTATGCCCGGAAATCGACCACTTATGTCAGGCACTTGGCACGATATGCCTCCGTTTTTGCTCGTTACGCCAAAAATGCGCCAAAACAATCGGAACCTGCTACAATACAAACTGTCCTTGGAACAGCTGTTTTGGAGAAATTCAACACGAAGGAGCGAATGTAATGAAAAAAGAATTGACCCGCCTGATGTCTGCGATCCTCTGCCTGATAATGCTGTTTTCTTTGGCAGCCTGCTCTGGGGGGAGCAGTTCATCTTCTAACTCATCTTCCGGCTCATCTGCCAGCTCTGCCGCCAGCTCGTCTGATACATCCAGCCAGGCTGAGGCGGAGAGCACACCCACCAAGGAGACCGACGAGGGCTATGTGGAGCAGCTGGACGGCTACACGGCCACCACCCATTGGGTCAAGGATGAGGACACCGGCACCAAAATCTTCGGCGTGTTCTACAAGCCGGATGATTTTGATGAAAGCAGCACCTATCCCACCATCATCCTGAGCCACGGCATCGGTGTGACCCACACCAGCTTTGACGACTACATCAGCTACTTCATGGAGCTGGGCATCGTCTGCTACGCCTTTGACTTCCCCGGCGGTTCCGCCACCAGCAAGAGCCGCGGCGACCTGTCGGAAATGTCCGTGCTGACCGAGCAGAGCGACCTGCTGAAGGTCATTGACGACGTGCTGACCCAGAGCTTTGTGGACACCAGCAAGCTGGTCCTCCTGGGCGAGCGCCAGGGCGGCGCCGTTACCGCCATCACCGCGGACAGCGTCAGCGACAAAATCGTGGGCGAGATCCTGCTCTACCCCGCCCTCTGCATTGCCGACAACGCCAGAGCCGAGTACAGCAGCCTGGACGAAGTGCCCGACACCATCACGGTGCGCGGCCTGTCCCTGGGCAAGATCTACTACGAAGACATTTGGGACATGGATATGATTGCAGAGGCCACCACCTACACCGGCCCCGTCCTGATTCTCCATGGCACCGCCGATGAGTCCGTCCCCTATGAATATTCCGAGCAGGCTGCGGAGCAGTTTGCCAACGCCACCCTGGTGACCATCCCCGACGCAGGCCACGGCTTCACCGCTGACGAGATCGCGGAGTATTTCCCGGAGATCCAGCAGTTCCTGGAGAACCTGGGCGTCATCTGACAGTACATTGAACAGCAACGGATTGCATCCTATGAAAAACCGTATTTTACGCACTGTGCTGCGTGAAAAAAATAAAAAACTGGAGGAAATAAAAAATGAAAAACATCAAGAAGTTCCTGGCCGTTCCCACTGCAGCAGCGATGCTGATGGCCTGCCTGACCGGCTGCGGCAGCAGCGGCAGCTCCACCCTGCGTCTGGAGGGTGAGGACGCCGACCTGACGGGCTGCCAGGCCCAGGAGGATCCCTATGAGTATGAACGTTGGCTGCTGACCGATGAGGGCGATGAGTATGCCAAGAGCATCTTCGGCGCCGAGGCCAGCGGCGAGGGCCTGATGAACTACGACGGCATCACCCGCAACCAGGTGGAGTCCTGGGTCGCCGACCTGGTCCTCTCCGACGACTCCTGCAGCAACGGCCAGTACCTCCGTCAGTGGGGCGAAGTGGGCGGCAACACGGTTGTCTTCACCTTCGAGTCCAGCAAGGAGACCACCGGCACCATCACCTTCAGTATGGCCAGCGATGAGTACAACTGGAACTCTCTGGAGACCTCCGACAAGGAGAATCTGGACCAGGCCATCTACATCAGCGTCAATGGCACCCTGCTGGACCTGTCCGGCATCGTGCTGACCGGCAGCTTTGACGACGTCACCGAGACCGCCTTCCAGGATGTGGTGTTCGAGGACGTGAGCATCGTGAAGGGCACCAACACCATCGAGCTGACCGTCATGTCCTACGAGGAGGAGTACTCCTACGATACCTATGACACCGGCGAAATCGTCACCGTCACCGAGACCCGTGAAGTGACCAACGGCGCCCCCAACATCGACTATGTTGAGATCGCTGCCGACGCGACCCTGTCCTGACACACCCTGAACAGTGCGGCGCAGACGGTTTCAGCCTGCGCCGCACGCTGTTCCTAAGCTGTTCCTAATCTGTGAATGACACAAGGAGGTTTACGATGAAACAGAAAAAAGAAAAAACCGCTAAGCCCCGCAAAAAGGGCCTGGTGTCAAAAATCCTGCTTGGCGTATTCTCTGTGCTGATGGCCGCGATTATGGTGGCCGGCAACACCGTCCTGCCCACCTTTAAGAATGTGGTGGACGTGTACATGGGCTGGAACGTGTCCAGCGTGGTGGATGAAGACAGCACCAGCACCGCCGAGACCATCGTCCGGGAGGACGACTGGGATCAGGATGCGGCCGAAGCCACCGCCCTGAGCGTGGCCCAGGAGGGCCTGATCCTGCTGAAAAATGACAACGACACCCTGCCCCTGAGCGTGGACGGCGGCCAGAACAAGCTGAATGTGTTCGGCACCGCCACCGTCGAGACCTTCGGCGGCTCCGGCTCCGGCGCTGCCAGCAGCGCCGCAACGGTGAGCCTGCCTGACGGCCTGCGGGAGGCCGGCTTTGAGCTGAACGAGGATCTGATCGACCTCTACACCACCTACAGCCAGACCGGCGAGGTCGCCCTCTCCGGCGCATCCGCAGATGCGGAGAGCTCCAGCACCTATATGACGGGGACCACCGGCGACAGCAACTTTGAGGTCTCCTACTACACCTCCGTGACCAACTCCTCCGGGCAGACCCTGCTGGATGCCGCTGTGGACTTCTCCGATATCGCCGTCATGGTCATTGGCCGCGCCGGCTCTGAGGAAGTGGATATGACCATTAACGACCTGCAGCTGAGCCAGAATGAGCAGGACCTGCTGAACATGCTGGAGGAGAACTTTGAAACCGTCATCGTTCTGCTCATCGCCTCCAACGCCATGGAGCTGGGCGAGCTGGATGCGGACACCGTGGACGCGGTGATCTGGCTGGCCTGCCCCGGTCAGACCGGCAACCTGGCCTTTGGTCAGGCCCTGAGCGGCGAGCTGAACCCCTCCGGCAGAACCGCGGACACCTGGGCTTATGACCTGATGTCTGCCCCGTCCTTCGTCTGGTTTGGCCCCAAGGACACCAGCGGCGACAACCCTCAGACCTGGAAGTATTCCAACATCGACATGGGCGTGCAGAACCTCAGCGAGGGCATCTATGTGGGCTATCGCTGGTATGAGACCGCTTATGCCGAGGGCATCACCGTGACCTATGACTACGAGGACGACTACGTTGAGGCCACCACCGTCACCTTTGATTTCAGCGACTATGAATCCATCGTCCAGTATCCCTTCGGCTACGGCCTGAGCTATACCACCTTCGACTGGGAGATGGTCAGCTGCGGTGAGGCGGACGGCGTGATCACCGTCGAGGTGGAGGTCACCAACACCGGCAGCGTCGCCGGCAAGGACGTGGTGGAGCTGTACTATTCCGCACCTTATTATAACGGCGGCCTGGAAAAGTCGGCCGTCGTGCTGGGCGCCTTCGGGAAGACCTCTGAGCTGGAGCCCAGCGCGTCCGAGACCCTGACTCTGACCCTGAACGTGGAGGATATGGCCTCCTACGATTACCAGGAGAACGAGGCTTACATTCTGGACGAGGGCGATTACATCCTCTCCCTGCGCACCGACAGCCACACCGTCAAGACCGACGCCTCCGGCAGTGAGCTGACCTACACCTACACCGCCGAGTACACGGTGTACGACACCGACTCCACCACCGGCTACGAGATCTCCAACCAATTCTCCGACGCCGAGGGCACCATCACCTACCTTTCCCGGGCAGACGGCTTCGCCAACTTCAACGACGCCATTCATGTGCCCACTGCTGACGAGCTGGTTGCCAATGAGGAGGAGATCGCCGCTTATGAGGACACCACCTTTACCACCGGCGTCAGCGAGACCATTACCGAAACCGTGACCACCGAAGCGGAGAACGGCCTGGTGCTGGCCAATATGTACGGCCTGGACTATGACGACCCCCTGTGGGATGACTTCCTGGATCAGTTCACCTCCTCCGAGATGGTGAAGCTGGTCTCCGAGGGCGGCTACGGCACCACCAGTATCGCCCGCCTGGGCATCCCTGCCACGGTGAATAACGACGGCCCCCAGGCCATCAAGTCCACCTTCTCCGCCAGCGGCTATGTGGGCGTCGTCTACCCCTCTGAGGTGGTGCTGGCCTCCACCTGGAACACCGAAGTGGCCTATGAGATGGGCAGCATGGTGGCCTCCGAAGGCAACCACACCGGCGTCGCCGGCTGGTACGCCCCCGCCTTCAACATCCATCGCTCCCCCATGGGCGGCCGGAACTACGAGTACTTCTCCGAAGACCCCCTGCTCTCCGGCAAAATCGGCGCCAGCGAGGTCAGCGGCTGCATCGACGGCGGCCTGATGGTGTTCATCAAGCACTTTGCCGTCAACGGTCAGGAGACCAACCGGAAGTCCTCCTTCCTGTATGCCAACGAGCAGTCCATCCGCGAAATCTACCTGACCGCCTTTGAGATTGCCGTGAAGGAAGGCGGCGCCACCGGCGTCATGTCCGCCTTTAACCGCATCGGAACCGTCTGGTCCGGCGCCCGTGAGGGCTTGCTGACCGAGATTCTGAGAAACGAGTGGGGCTTCAACGGCTGCGTGGTGACCGACTACGCGGAGAAGGAGTTCCAGGACGGTCCTCAGGGCATCCGCGCAGGCAATGACCTGTGGCTGTCCGGCCTGTCTCCCGCCGCAGACCTGAAGGCGGATCTGCAGACCAACCCCAACACCGCGCTGTACTATCTGCGCCAGGCAACTCACAACATCTGCTATATGATTGCCAACAGTGAGATCGCCATGAACGGTCTGTCTGCGGAGACCACCTTCTCCGATGAGATCAGCGGCTCCGACATTGCCCGGCAGGCCATCAACATCGTAGGCGCGGTATACTTCGTCCTGCTGATTGTGGGCATCGTTGTGTTCACCATCAGGGGCAAAAAGAAGGCCGCCAAAGTCGTGAAGGAAGGAGCGGAAAACCATGAAGCATAATCGGATTTCCCGTACGTCCAAGGTTCTGGCCCTTTTGCTGGCCATTGCCATGGTGCTGAGCGCCTGCGGCGGCGGCACCACGGGCGGCAGCGACAGCTCGTCGGACAGCAGCACGACCACCACCACCTCCGGCATCCCGGTGCTGGAGGGGCTGGAGGTCACCGTAGATGAGTCCGAGCCCATCTACACCAGAATGGCTGCCAACATGATTACCTACACCGCCGTCGCCAGCTTCTCCGACGGTACGACCCAGGACGTGACGGACAACTGCACCGCCAGCGCGGACCTGTCTGAGGCAGGCGAGACCACCCTGTCCGTCCGTTACTCCCGCAACGGCACGGCCGTGACAGCGGAAGTCACCATCAATGTGCAGGAATCCATCTTTGTCAGCGACGCCGTGCCTGAGGAATATCAGGCCACGGACTGCCCCGAGCAGGGCACGGTGGAGCACATGACCTACACCACCTACGTCTATGACGCGGACGGCAACGCCGGTGAGGCCCAGGAGAACGAAGCGTATATCTACCTGCCCTACGGGTACGACCCCGAAGTGTCCTATAACATCCTGTACCTGATGCACGGCGGCGGCGAGAACGCCGGCTACTGGTTCGGTCAGGGCGATTACGCAGCCGGCGGCGAGCTGGATTCCACCGATGAGAACTTCACCCTGGCTGTGCTGGACAACGCCATTTACCTGGGCTACTGCGAGCCAATGATCGTGGTGACCCCCTGCGTGCAGACCGACAACGAGAACGGCGTAAACACCTACCTGAACTTCCGCTATGAGTTCAAGAACGACCTGGTCCCCGCCATTGAATCCGTTTACTCCACCTATGCCAACGGCGATGTGTCGGCGGAGAGCCTGATTGCCAGCCGCGACCACCGGGCCTATGACGGCCTGTCCATGGGCTCCATGACCGGCTTCTCCTCCATCCTGATGGATTGCCTGGACTATGTGAGCTATGTGGGCAACTTCTCCGGCAGCAAGGTGGATCTGGATGCGCTGGAAGCCTCCCTCACCGGCACCTATGACGAGTACCGGCTGAACTACTGGTACAACGGCAACGGCGACAACGACATGGCCCATGACGAGCACCTGGAGATTTATAACCAGATGATCGTTGACCTGGCGGACCGTCTGACGGAGGGCGAGGATTACCTGAACGGCGATAACTGTATCTTTGTGGATAAGCCGGGCAAGGTTCACAGCTATGCCTCCTGGATCATTGACCTCTACAATACCCTGGGCGTGTTCTTCTTCAAATAAGAAGGCTTCCCAACCGCCCACTTTTTAGCCCACGTCTGATTCTGCCCCGGCTGCCTCCTTCCGGCGTCAGAAGAGGACAGGGGCACTTCCCAAAACAGATCCCCGACAGCGGCCGCTGTCGGGGGTTTGCAATTTATCAGGAGGCGGCACTGATGTGACAGGATGGCGTAAGCTGCTCCTCCTCTCCCGGCCGAACCCACTTCGCTGGGCTTCGGCTGGGCGCTGTCGAGGAAATGCCGCCTGACGGCAGGAACGCCCCCGTCCCCGCCGGGAATTTCCGTCAGTCCAAAAAAAACGGTTGTAAAATGGAGGGGGTTGTGGTATGCTTACAGATACAAACTTGCGCTAAGGAGCGAAAGAACTATGGCTGAAGAATGTACCCATGATTGCTCCAGCTGCTCTGCCAACTGCAGCAGCCGGGAAAATACGATTCCGAAGGAAAAACTGAACGCCCAGTCCTCCTGTAAACACGTCATCGCCGTCATGAGCGGCAAGGGCGGCGTGGGCAAGAGCATGGTCACGGCCTGCCTGGCCTCTGCCACGGCGAAGCTGGGCTACCGGGTGGCCGTGCTGGATGCGGACATCACCGGCCCCTCCATCCCCAAGTCCTTCGGCATCCATGAGC
>JAJQET010000277.1 GCA_021201515.1 Clostridiales bacterium
CCTGCTGCTTGGTGACCTTGGTCACCATGGCGTCCCCCTGCTCCTCCAGCCAGGTCACCATGGCGTGAGCGTCCTGGTCAAAGTCGTGCTGGGGGAAGGAGCGGATCTGCTCCTGATAGTCGCGTTGCAGCTCCTCCATGGCCGTCAGCATGGTGTTCCGGGTCAGGTCCAAATCCACCAGCACCGCGGGGATCACCTTGGGGACGTTGGATTTGCGCTGGATGTCTCGCTCGTATTTGGCGGTGTCCTTCTCCACCCGTTTCAGTTCCCTGGCGTTGTTGGGGATGCCCCTGGTGTACCGTTTCAGGGAGTAGGCCATGGTGGAGGCAAAGGTGTGGGCGGCGGAGTCCTTAATGGTGGGCAGGGGGTCGATGGAGGCGGCCACCGCCTTGCTCATCTCATCCACAGCCTTCTTACAGGCCGCCGTGTCCAGCGTATCCGCCCGGAAGAGGGGCAGATGCTGTTCCAGCAGATTCAGCACCGCCTGCTTCTTGGGGAGGTAGCCCTCCGCGCTGTGGCGCATGGCCTGGGAGACCGCCTGCACCAGCTCGCCGGAGTAATCCTCATTGGCGGCAGAGCGCAGCGTCCGGTTCCAGCCCGCCACATCCTCCGGGGTGAAGGCGGGCACGCCGCCGTTTAGCTGGGCGTGGGCGATGGCGTAATAGTCCGGCTCCTCCCGGCTGACCGCCTCCTGGAGCAGCTGCTCCAGCTGGCCCACCGTGTCAGGGTGGCCGTTTTTCAGCCGCTCCACCGCCGCCGCGTCCGGCAGCAGGTAGGGGTTCTTTGCGCCGTCCACCCGCTCTTTCAGGTATTTGACTTCCTCCTCCAGTAGGGCGGAGTCCTGCTTCTTGGCGGCCACCGCCACCTGCTCGCAGGAGAAGACGGCAGACTCCGCATAGTCTCTGGCGTTGCGGTAGTCCACCCGCAGCCTGCTGCCGATGGGCACCAGTTTGGTCAGGACGGAGACGATCCGGTCCACCTCTCCGGCGGGGATGCCGGCGGCCTTCATGGCCCCGCTGAGCTGCTTCGTCTTGCCCTCAAAGTTCTTTTTGCCGTGCTTGTGGGCCGTCTTGCCGTTGATTAAGGTGGCCTCGGTCATCTGCTTGCCGATGCGCATGATGGGGTCCAGGCTGCTCAGCGGGTCCTGATAAATCATGGACAGGCGGTTGCCCCGCAGCTCATTGAACTCCTCCTCGGACAGCTTCAGCAAATCCATGCCGTCATAGATGATTTCGCCGCCCTCGATGATGCTGTTCTTGGCCAGGATGCCCAGGATGGCCTTGGCCGTCACCGACTTGCCGGAGCCGGACTCGCCCACGATGGCCAGGGTCTCGCCCTTGTTGACGCTGAAGCTGATGTCCCGCACGGCCTTCACCGTGCCGCTGTTGGTGCGGAAGGAAATGCGCAGGTTGCGCACGTCTAAAATTTTCTGTGCCATGTCCTCAGCCTCCCTTATTCATCTGCGCCCCGGAGGGACGGGTTGAAGGCATCCCGCAGGCCGTTGCCAAAGATGTTGAAGCAAATCAGCAGGATGGAAATGAACGCGGCCGGGAAGAAGATGCAGTGGGGATAGGTGGACAGGGTGGACTGGCCGTTGTTCAGCATGGTGCCCACGCTGGTCAGGGTGCTGGACTGCAAATTGACGATGCCCAGATAGGTCATATTCGCCTCGGTGAAGATGACGCTGGGGATGGACAGGACGGAGGTGTGATGATGAATCCGGCGGCGTTGGGCAGGATGTGCCGGAAGATGAGCCGGCTGTCCCTGGCCCCCAGGGTGCGGGCCGCCAGGACGTACTCCTGCCCCTTAAATCGGTAGAACTGGGCACGGACCGTTGAGGACGTGCCAATCCAGTTGAAGAAGATGAAGCAGAAGAACAGCGTCACCACAGGCCCCACCTTCTGGGCAAAGTAGATCTGGAACAGGGACATGAACACCACGGTGGGCACCTCGTACAGGATGTCCTTAATCCGCTCCATCAGCAGGTCGAAGGTGCCGCCATAATAGCCCTCCAGAGAGCCGATGACAATGCCAATCACCAGGGACACCGACGCCACCAGCACGCTCAGCACCAGGGACAGCCGGGCGCCCAGGGCCAGGCGGGCGCAGATGTCATAGCCGAAGTTGTCCGCACCGAAGATGAAGGAGGCGTAGACGCCGTGCTGGTAATAGTACCACTCAGAGTACAGCACACGGCACTGGTACTGATTGCCGTTCATCTTGCTGACGTAGTAGGCGTAGCCGTCCTCGCTGTCCTCATCGGTGAGGTAGATGTTTTGCAGGTTGCCGTCCGAATCCCGCTGGGCCACGCCCTTGGAGTTGTGGAGGTACCAGGCGTTGGGGTCGTTCTTATAGGCCTGATTCTCCACCTGGTCGGTGTCCACCACGGGGTAGAACAGCTGGATGCCCGTCTCCTCCTCGTAGGCCAGGGCGGCCTCGTATTCGGAGGTGGTCAGCAGCACCGTCACATAGCCCACCTTGGCGTAGGAGTCCAGCCGGACGTCATAGTAGGTGACCTCCCGGCCCGCGTCCACGGTGGCGGTGTAAACATCGTACACCTCCACGATGGCGCCGGGGATGGCGCTGTAATAGTCATAGGTCTGCTGGTTCATGGTCTGGTCGGAGCAGCCGTCCCAGAACTCGATGCCCAGATCCACAAACAGCTCGTTCTTGGGCAGGGAGTAGGAGTAGTACCCGTCATAGCTGTTGGCCCCGTAGGGGGAGATGATGGGGGCGATGATGGCGTAGAGGGCCAGAATCACAATGATGACGGCGCAGATGACGCTGCCCCGGTTCCGGCTGAACCGGTGGAGGGCGTCCCGGAAGAAGCCCACAGGCTTGGTCTCCAGCTTTTTGTCGTGGAGGCGCTCCTGGTCCTGGACCAGGACGAAGCCGCTATCGTCCATGTCCATATAGGGCTCAAATTGCTCTGGTCTATAGCTCATTGTTCTTGCCTCCTCCCATACGGATTCTGGGGTCGATCAGGCCGTAGCTCAGGTCAAACAGCAGCTCGGACACCAGGCCAATGGCCACGTAGAACATACTGATGCACATAAACACGGAGTAGTCCTTCAGGTTGATGGACTGGAGATAGGTCTTGCCGATGCCCGGCACGGAGAAGATCTGCTCGATGATCATGGAGCCGGAGACCACATAGATCACGTCCGCCATAAAGGTGGGCAGCAGCGGCACCATGGAGTTGCGCAGGGCGTGGCGGATGGTGGCCTGGCGGTAGCTCAGGCCCTTGGTGCGGGCCAGCAGCATATAGTCGCTGGTCAGGGTCTCCGTCAGCTCCGCCCGCACCAGACGCATATCTCCGGCGATGGTGCCGAAGCTCATGGCCAGGATGGGCATGACCGCTGACCGGAGCATGGACAGGGAGAAGTAATCCGTGCCCCCGTTCATAACCAGGGGGAACCACCCCAGCTTGAAGCCCACATAGTATTGCAGCAGGAAGGCGTATACGAAGGCGGGCACAGAGATGAAGAACATGATGAACACGTTCAGCACCTGGTCCTGCCACTTGTTTTTGAAGATAGCGGCGACAATGCCGAAGATGACGCCCAGCGGGATGGAAATGACGATGGACACCACGTTGATATAGACGGTGGCCGGCAGCTTGCCGGCCAGGTACTCGGTCACGTCCTGGAGATAGGTGCCCACGGTGGTGCAGAAGCCCCAGTTCCACTCGGTGAACACGTTTTTCAGGAAGATGCCGTACTGCACCATAATCGGTTTGTTATAGCCCCAGGCCTCCCGCATATCCTTCACGGCCTGGTCATATCCGCCCTGGACGGCCTGCACCTGGTTGGGCAGCATACGGATCAGCACAAACAGCATGGTCATGATGATAAACCCGCTGACCAGCATCAGGGCGATTCTTTTCGCGATATATTTTGCCATGGTTCTCCCCTTTCACGAGGGCTGACACGCCTTGCCTTCACGGGCCGCAGACTCCGTTCCTCAAATTTCGCGGCCCGAATACGAAACGGGCGGGGGCAGGAAGCCTGCCCCCGCCCGCCTGTTTTGTTACAGCAAGGTGACGATTAGTAAGTCAGCTGGTTGTTCTGCGAGGCGCAGTATTCCGCCCACTCGTCGTCGTCCATCGTGTAGGTCATCAGACGGAGGCCGCCGAAGCCCACCAGGGAGTTGACATAGGTGTCGGAGCCAAGGACAATGCGCTGAGAGTACATGACAGCCTCGTTCAGATAGGCCAGAGGCGCCATGCCGTAATACTCCAGAATGCCCTTCTCCATGCCGGCCAGGATCTGGTTGCGGGTGTCAGAATCGGCGGTGGCATAGGTGCCCTCCACCAGCTCCTTGTACCAGTCATAGGCGCTCATGGTCAGCTCCTCACCGTTGACGGTGATGGTGATCTGCTCAGTGGTGCCGTCATAGCCGTAGACCAGGTTGTAGGCGGGGTCCACATAGCACTGCATCATGGCGTAGGGGTTCATGTCCTCGCCGCCCCAGGCGGTGAAGGCGATGTCGCACAGACCGGCCATGCAGTTGTTGTAATAGTCCTCATCCACCAGCAGGTTGATGGTGACCTTGCCCTCCAGGGAGGTTCCCTCGGTGGCGGCTTCAATGGAGGACTGGAGGAAGTTGACGCGGTTCTGGTTGTTCTCGGTGTCGGAATAGACGTGATAATCCAGCTCGATGCGGTCGCCCTCGCTCATCAGGCCGGACTCGATGGCCTGGTTATAGGCGGACTCGAACAGGGCGGCGGCGGCTTCCTTATCATAGCCGGTGATCTGGCTCTCCTCGGTGACGCCGTACAGCTCGCACAGGGCCTCAATGGCATACTCGCTGTTGCGGTACAGCTCGCCGGTGTTGGGGTCGCAGACGTACACATAGTCGATCAGGCCATAGCCCGCGTCAGAGCCAGCCAGGCACTGGGTGACGAAGGACTGACGGTCCAGGGACAGGGAGATGGCCTCACGGAAGTCCTTGATGGACAGGATGGAGTGGTTCACGCCGTCGGCGTCCTCAGTCTTCAGGCTCTCCTCATCGGTGTTGAAGGTGAACACATAGGCGAAGGTGGTGGGGGCGTAATAGATGTAGTCGCTGTTGGCATAGGTCTCCATATCGGTGGTGCCAACGCTGTACTCATCCAGGTTGCCCTGGAGGAACAGGGACAGGCTGGTGGCAGGCTCGTCGATGTACTGCACATAGATGTCGGTGGTCATGTACTGACCCTCGTGGTTGCCGTCGGTGTAGCCGTACCAGTTCTCGTTCTTGGTCAGCTTCATCTCCTTGTCCGCCTGATAGGACTCGATCTTATAGGGGCCATAGGACATATAGCTGTCGGCGGTGGTGCCGTAGGAGGACTTCACGATGTCGCCGGTCTGGGTCTTGCAGGCCTCATACAGCTCCTCATACACCAGGCCGATCTGCATGGAGTAGCAGACATAGAACTGGGTGGTGGGGTTGGTGAGAATGAAGGTCAGGGAGTAGTCGTCATTCTTGATGACGCCCACTTCGTCCCAGGTAGCGGCTTCCAGGGCCTCGCCCACATAGACGTAGTCGGGGAGGTAGTCGGCGTAGTAGTTCACCATGTAGTCATAGACCTCGGCGGCGGAGATATAGTCGCCGTCCTCGCCCTCTTCCACGGCCTCGTCGCGGATCAGGGTCTCGTCGGTGATGTCCACAACGGTGTCGCCTTCGTCAGAGATGATGCCCCAGAAGTTGTAGATGTCCACACCGAAGTTGGTGTAGCCGTCGGCCTCGGCCTCTTCCACGGTGGAGTAGCCCAAGTCAGCCAGGGTGGTGGTGTAGCCGATGGACTTGTCGCTGTTGTAGTAGTTGTAGGCGTTGGCCAGACCCACGGTGCCCTCATAGAAGGAGGAGGCGCGGTAGTTCTTCATCTCAGGGTTCAGGAACTGCTGCAGGGTGTAGATATAGTCATCAGCGGTGATGGGGGTGCCGTCCTCCCAGCACATGGCCTCATTCAGGGTGATGGTCCAGGCATAGCCCTCGGTGGCGTCGGCGGGGATGCCGTAGGTCTCGTTGCCGGCGTAGTCGGCGGTGACGTCCTCAGGCATGGCGGAGGCCGCCTCACAGACGATGTCATAGCCGTCCGCGGCGTCGTTCATGACAAAGTCATAGAAGTAGACCATGGTGTAGCCCTGGACGTCGCCCTCGACCTCATTCTGCCAGTCCGTGGGGGACCAGGTGGAGGGGGCGCTGGTGGAGTAGCTGTAGGTGTAGGTGCTGTCGCTGGTTTCGGCGTCGGCGCCGCTGGTGTCGGAGCTGTCTCCACTGGAGGAGCTGCCCCCGCTGGTGGTGCCGCTGTCGCTGCTGCCGCCGCAGGCCGCCAGGCTAAACACCATGGCCAGCGCCAGCATCAGAGCGAGCATCCTTTTCATTTTCTTCATTGCTGATGACTCCTTTTCTTTATTTGGAATCCACCCCTGTTCGCGCAGAAACTCCATTCAAACTGCGGTATGCCTCCCTGCCTGGGGGAACCCCCAGGCAGGGAAATGCGTATACGCATTTCCCTCGCGCGTCCGCTGCAAAGCGAGAATCAATTCCATGTACTTTATTATACTACCCCGTTACCATTTGTCAAGGTTAAATTGCATTTTTGGCTTTTTCCCCTTGCAGAATGTCATTTTTGGGGCCGGAGCCGTCTTTTTTACCCGAACGGGAACATTTTTGGCCGCTTCTGGCCCCGGCGCCGCCTTCTGCCCCCGGAGCGGAGCCGGCTTGCAAAGCGTTCCGCCGACGGCGGACACAATCTCTGAAATGCGGACAGTCCCCTTGTTCTTTTTGGCAAAGTCCGTCAGGTTTTTCCCATTCTTTTGCTGTTTTTTTCGCATTTTTGTTCACATCTTTGTAACAAGTTCAGGGGCCGCGAAAGCGGCCCCTGTCAGCATTTTTTGCAGGATTTTGATTCCGTTATTCATTTCCCGCCGGTTGGGGCGTTTCGGGGAACAGCACCGTCATCTCAGTGCCCTCCCCCACCTGGCTCTCCAGAGTGATGGTGGCGTTGTGGAGCAGGGCGATGTGCTTCACGATGGCGAGGCCCAGCCCGGTGCCGCCGGTGGCCTTGCTCCGGCTCTTATCCACCCGGTAGAACCGCTCGAACACCCGGCTCTGGGCCTCTTTGGGGATGCCGATGCCGGTGTCCCGCACCTGGAGGAAGGGGCGGCCCTCCCGCAGCCCCGTGGTCAGCATGACCCGACCGCCGGGGCGGTTGTAGCGGACGGCGTTCTCCACCAGGTTGTCGCAAAGCTCCTCCAGCAGGTTCTGCACCCCCTCCACCGTCGCCGCCTCGCCGGTGACGGAGATGGAGACGTAGGCCCGCTGCGCCCGCACCCTCAGCCGCTCCGCGCTGGCCTGGGCCACCGCCTGCAAATCCACCGGCTCCGTCTCCGGCGGGTCCTCTGTCCGCAGGGCGCCGCTGTCCAGCTCGGTGAGCTTGATGATGTCGGATACAAGGGCGATCATCCGGGCGGATTCCTTCTGAATCTGGGCGGCGAAGGAGGGGATGTCCTCCCGGCTCACCATGCCGCTGGCCATCAGCTCGGCGTAGCCGGAAATGCTGGTCAGGGGGGTTTTCAGCTCGTGGCTCACGTTGGCGGTGAACTCCTGGCGGATCTTCTCATGGTTCTCCCGCAGCACCCGGTCCTCCATCAGGGTCTTGCCCAGGGGGGCCAGCTCCGGGTAGGGGACGTGGTCCTCCACATCGTCCAGGTGCCGGCCCATCTCCACGATGGGGTCCACCAGGGAGCGGGTCAGCCGCCGGGACACCCAGACGGAGAGCAGCGTCATCACCCCCAGGGCCAGCAGCAGCCAGGGCAGGGCCTGCAAAAACACGCTGTAAATGCTGGCCACGTCCAGGGAGGCCCGCAGCACGTTGCCGTCGCTGAGCAGCACCGCCTCATAGAAGGTGCGCTGGGACAGGGTGGAGGACATCCGCTCCGAGGAGCCGCTGCCGGTGGTCAGGGCCTCCTCCACCTCCGGCCGGAGGGAGTGGTTCTCCAGCGTCCCCTCCGCCACGCTGTCATAGAGGACGCTGCCCTCCGGGTCGATGAGGGTCAGCCGGATCTCCGCGTCGGCGCAGGCTTGGGCGAAGGTGTCCGGGGACTGCTCATAGGCCACGGCGTAGGCCCGCACCAGCTGCTCCGCGTCCTCCCGCACCTGAATGGTGAAGGCCCGGTAGTACAGCAGGGAGGCCGTCAGCGCCGCCAGCAGCATGGCGATGAGCGCGGTCAGGAACAGGCGGTAGTTGACCTTGCGTGCCATACCCATCACCTGCCCTGTCCGGCGCTCTCCCGGTCGGTGAGGATATAGCCAACCTTCCGCAGTGTCTGAATGTACCGGCCCGCGTCCCCCAGCTTCTGCCGGAGGGAGCGGATGTGCATATCCACCGTCCGGCTCTCCACCGAGTATTCGCTGCGCCACACCCGGTCCATCATATCGTCCCGGGTGATGGCCGTCTCCGGGGACTGGAGGAAGAGCCGCAGCAGCTCGTACTCCTTCAGGGTCAGCTCCACCGGGCGGCCCTCCACCGTCACCTGATGGCGGTCCTCCTGCATGGCGATGGGGCCGAAGGAGAGGGTCTTGCCCCCCTGCTCCCGCCCCGTCCGGCGCAGCAGCGCCTTCACCCGGGAGAGAAACTCCATAATGCCGAAGGGCTTGGTCAGGTAGTCGTCCGCGCCGCCGTCCAAGCCCTGGACGATGTCCACCTCGCTGCCCCTGGCGGTCACCATCATCACCGGCACATGGCGGGTGGCGTGGTTCTCCCGGAGGCGCTGCAAAATCATCAGTCCGTCCAGGTCGGGCAGCATGACATCCAAAATCACCAGCTCCGGCAGGGATGTTTCCAGCCCCCGGAAGAAGGCCGCCCCGTCGTGATAGATGGCGGCGTCCATCCCGTTGGAGCGGAGGGCGTATTGTTCTAATGCGGCGATGCTCTCGTCGTCTTCTACTATGGCTATCATATGAAATACTCCTTTTAGTGGTTAGTTGCTAGTGGCTAGCGGCTAGTCACCCCTCGGTCTGGCCTTGCGGCAGCCAGCTCCCCTTTCAGGGTAGGGAACAAAGCGGAAATGCTGCTTGACGGCAGAGCCAGTGATGTGACGATTACTTCAACTTCTTGCCTCCCCTGAAAGGCAATGTCACCAACTTAAGGATTTGTTTTCGTTTTCCTAAAGAAAAATGTGTTGCCGCGCTGAACATCAGATTAGCACGACCAATGGAAATTCAGAATGTTACCCAGCCGCCATGGGCGGCAGTCTCAGCAGGTATCAAGTCACAT
>JAJQET010000326.1 GCA_021201515.1 Clostridiales bacterium
CACCCCCCCCGCCGGGGTGGCGGGGGCGTGCTGTGGGTTATACCATACCGTATCCGGCGCCCGGGGGGGGTGGTCCCCCGGGCACGCCGCTGTTGTGCTGTTGTATGGCTGTACAAAGGCGTATGGAGCCCCCTTTGATGCAATGTCGTCAACTTCGGGATCTGCTCCTCTTACAAAAGGAAATCAGCGCTCCTGGAGAAAACCGGAGATTTCACCTTCACGCTCCGCCGGATTCCCTGCTTTTGCCCACTCCCCGGTTTTTGTCCGTCCAGCCCGTTTTTCTCCTTGCAATTACGCCGGGAAACCCGTATAATAAACTTGCCCGTAGTCGCTTCACGGCTCCGGGCAGCGTTCTTCGCACATATCACGCTGCTTCGGCACCCGCTGCCGGGGCAAAAAGGAGAAAACATCATGGTTAAAGCAATCGTAGGTGCCAACTGGGGCGACGAGGGCAAAGGGAAAATCACCGATATGCTCGCAGAAACGTCCGATGTTGTCATCCGTTTTCAGGGCGGCGCCAATGCGGGGCACACCATCATCAATGACTACGGCAGATTCGCCCTGCACATTCTGCCCTCCGGCACCTTTTACCCCCACGTCACCAACATCATAGGCAACGGGGTGGCGCTGGACATCAAGCGCCTCATCGCGGAGCTGGAGGACATCACCGGGCAGGGGGTCCCCGCGCCCAACCTGCTCATTTCCGAGCGTGCGCAGATTTTGATGCCCTACCATGTCCTGCAGGACACCTACGAGGAGGAACGGCTGGGGGGCAGGGCCTTCGGCTCCACCAAGAGCGGCATCGCCCCCTTCTATTCCGATAAATACGCGAAAACCGGCATCCAGGTCTGCGACCTGTACGACGACGAACGGCTGCTGCGGCGGCTCACCGACGCGGTGGAGCGGAAGAACATCCTGTTCCGCTATATGTACCACAAGCCGGAGCTGGACGTCCAGGCCCTGTATGACGAGCTGCTGGGCTATCGTGAGACGCTGCGCCCCTATGTGGGGGACGCCGTCCGGTTTGTCCACGAGGCGGAGCAGGCCGGCAAGACCATCCTGCTGGAGGGCCAGCTGGGCTCCATGAAGGACCCTGACCTGGGCATCTATCCCATGACCACCTCCAGCCACACCCTGGCCGGCTTCGGCGCGGTGGGGGCCTGCGTGCCCCCCACCGCCATTAAGGATGTGATCGCCGTCACGAAAGCCTACTCCTCCTGCGTGGGGGCCAAGACGGAGCCCTTCGTCAGCGAGCTGCTGGGGGATGCCGGGGACGAGCTGCGCCGCCGGGGCGGCGACAAGGGCGAGTTCGGCGCCACCACCGGCCGCCCCCGCCGGGTGGGCTGGTTCGACACCGTGGCCACCCGGTACGGCTGCATGGTGCAGGGGGCTACCCAGGTGGCCCTGACCTGCCTGGACGTGCTCAGCTATCTGGACGAGATCCCCGTCTGCACCGGCTATGAGATCGACGGCCAGATCACCGGGGACTTCCCCGTCCCCGCCAAACTGGAGCGGGCGAAGCCCGTCTTTACCACCCTGCCTGGCTGGAAAACCGACATCTCCGCCATCAAGGACTATGACGCCCTGCCGGACAACGCAAAGGCCTATGTGGACTTTATTGAGGCGCAGATTCAGGCCCCCATCACCCTGGTCTCCAACGGCCCCTCCCGCCATCAGATCACCTACCGCACCCCTAAAATTTGATGGGCCGCACCCATTGGCAGGTCATGTGCCTGCCAATGGGTTTCCCATTTTTACTGCGGAGAGCGGCTTTGAACTCCGGTTTGCGCCGGGAGCCCGCCGCCGGTTGCCATCGGTTTCTATTTGACTGTCCTTCCCGGTTCTCAGTAGGGGCGCACAGTGTGCGCCCGGCCACGCTTTTTCCTTAGACAGAGTTTGATAAAGGAGATAGGCGTTTGCCCTTGCCAGGGCATGGCCTACTTTTCTTGCTCCGCCAAGAAAAGTAGCAAAAGAAGGCGGCTCAGGGGGGAGTTCGGGGCCTCACTCCCCCCTAAGAACCCCTCTCCTATCCCGCTGGGCTTCGCGCGGCCCGACCTGCACATGGTCTATCCCGTCAGAGACGAAGTAACTTGTCACGCACCAAAGCTGCCGCCGATGGCGGCTGGCGGGGATTGCCGTTCCGCCCTGCCAAAGGCGGGCGGAACGAGCAATTTTATCATCCTTTGGTCGTGGAAATCTGACTGTACGGCTGCGTTATGCTCCTCAACTCAGGATAGATAGTATCTTAAGTTGACGACATTGCCCTCACCCGTTGCTCCGCTGCTGGAGCTGGAGCCGGTCGGCGATCATGGCGATGAACTCGCTGTTGGTGGGCTTCCCCTTGGCGTTGGAGACGGTGTAGCCGAAGTACTTTTGCAGGGTCTCAATGTCCCCCCGGTCCCAGGCCACCTCGATGGCGTGGCGGATGGCCCGCTCCACCCGGCTGGCGGTGGTGCCGTACCGCCGGGCCACCTCCGGGTATAGCACCTTCGTCACCGCGTTGATGACGTCCATATCCTGCACTGTGATGAGGATGGCCTCCCGCAGGTACTGGTGCCCCTTAATGTGGGCGGGCACCCCGATCTCGTGGATGATGGCGGTGACCTGGCTCTCCAGCCCGGGGGCGGTTCTGGCCTCCTCCGGGGCCTGATCCAGAATCTGCCGCACCCGCTCCAGCACCGCCGCCGGACGGCAGGGCTTCATCATGAAGTAATCCGCCCCCAGGCTGGCCGCCTGCCGCACCACGTTGCCCCGGAGGAAGCCGGACAGCACCAGAATGACGGGCTTCCTCCTCTCGCTGCGGGCGATGCGGCTCAGCAGCTCCATGCCGTCCGCCCGGGCCAGCACCGTGTCCGTCAAAAGAACGTCCACCGGCTGACGGAGGAGGCAGTCCCACGCCTCCTCGCCGTTTCCTGTCTGGAGGACAACCTCCATATCCTGCTCCCGCCGCAGCAGATCGGCCAGCGCCGTGCGAAAGGCCTCGTCGGCGTCGGCGATCAAAATATGCATCCTATCCAAAAATAACCGCTCCTTTTCCTGTGAACTCCGGCGGCCCCCGGCCTGCGCCGCTGCCGCCATCAGGAATAATTTAGCACCATTTCCACCATATATCAACGGTTTATTTCAGTTTTTTGCAACTTTCATCCGATGTTATTAGACATCCGGTGCGGGACTGCGACGGGGTTTGCCCCTGTGCGACGCACTTCGCCGGGATTTGAGCTGTTGGCTGTCAGCTGTTGGAAAACCCCTCAGTCTAGCCGCAAGACCAGACTGAAGGGGCTACTTTGGTATGTTCGACCTAAAGCCGATTTCCGTGAGGCGCTGTGTTTTGAGGTTGACAAACCGGCCGTGGTGGACTATAATAGATATAGAAAGGGCGCTGTCCGGCAACGGTTAGCCCCCGGGTTTGTTACATGAAGTAACCGCCACTGTTGGGCTAGGGGCGGTTACTTCTTTTTGCTTAACAACTGTATGAACAGGTTGATAATGCCAATGATAACGAGACAAAACTGAAACAGTTCGGAAGTAGTCATTGGGCAGCCCCTCGTCGGCGTTGGCTCCGTATCCTTCGCATCCGTCTAAAGCCGAATGCTCAGTCGCTCCGCAACGCCTCCTCTCAAAATCGAACCCGCGTTGCTGGGCTTCGATTTTGTGTGAAGCATCACTTATAAGCGGAGGTATCCCAAAAGAATCGGGAGCAAACCGCCACCGTATTGGACAGCGCCAGCTCTTACAAGTAAGAGCCACTGACAGAATACCACAGCTTTCCCCAAAAGGCAAGGGCCGGGAACGTGTTTTTCCGTCCCACAGCCCCTTTTACAGACCTCGGAGAAAACCCGGGGCTGCCCCTGCTACCAGCGAAAAGCTACCAGAACCACAAGGAGCATCGATTATGTCTGAGCCAATTCGCGCCATCCTTTTCGATCTGGACGGCACCCTCATTGACACGGAGCCTTACTATGTCCGCTCCTGGCAGGAGGCCGGGCAGGCCCTGGGCCTCCCCATGACCCGCACCCAGGGCCTCCAGCTGCGGAGCCTGGGTGCGCCCTACAACGCGTACTTCATCCGGCGACTGTACGGCCCGGCGGTGTCCTATCAGGCCCTGCGGGAGAAACGGGTCGTGCTGATGGGGGACGTGCTGGAGACCGCCTCCATCCCCCTGAAGCCGGGGGCCAGGGCGCTGCTGGACTTCCTCCACACCCGGCAGGTGGAGCTGGCTCTGGTCACCGCCAACGCCCCGGAGAAGGCCCAGCGTATGCTGGCCCGGTTCGGGCTGGAAGGGGACTTTGACCGGGTCATCAGCGCCAGGGACGTTCCCCGGGGGAAGCCTGCCCCGGATGTGTACCGCTGCGCCTGCGAGGCGCTGGGCCTGCCGCCGGAGCAGTGCGTGGCTGTGGAGGACTCCCCCAACGGCATCATCTCCGCCTTCGGGGCGGGGTGCAGGCCGGTGCTGGTGCCCGACCAGAGCGAGGCGGAGGACTGCCTCCAGCCCCTGCTGTGGGCCTGCGTGGAGCGGCTGGATCAGCTGATTCCCCTGCTGGAGGGGGAGCTGCCGCCCCGGCAGTTGGAGGGGGTAACGCCGTGATGGACTATATCATCCGCCCCGCCAGGGAGGGAGACGCCGCCGCCCTGGCGGCCATTTACGCCCCCTATGTCCGGGAAACCGCCGTCACCTTTGAGTACGAGCCGCCGGACGCCGGGGAGTTCCGCCGGAGGATGGCAGCAATTCAGGCCAAATATCCCTACTTGGTGGCAGAGAGGGACGGGGAAGCGCTGGGCTACGCCTACGCTGCCCCCTTCCACGACCGGGCGGCCTTTGCTTGGGTGGCGGAGCCCTCCATCTACCTGCGCCGGGACGCCCGGGGCCAGGGGCTGGGGCCGGCCCTCTACGCCAGGCTAGAGGCGCTGCTCCGGGAACAGGGGGTCGTCAGTCTGTGCGCCCTGATCGCCGACGCCCCGGAGGAGGACGCATACATCACCCACGCCAGCGTCCGGTTCCACGCCCGGCAGGGCTACAGGTTGCTGGGGCGGTATCCCAGGTGCGGATATAAGTTCGGACGGTGGTATGATCTGGTCTGGATGGGGAAGGAGCTGGGGGAACGCGGCTGCTGACCCTTGATTTTCCTGTAGTAGAATGTGAAGCCTAAATCTTCGCTTTTCTGTAGGGGCGGCCCTTGGCCGCCCGCAGAAACCGCTTGCTTGCCCCGGGCGGCCAAGGGCCGCCCCTACACATACGGCTGCAAAAAATCGGAATCATTTGCCTGTCTGAACAGCATCGCAGGCAATTACGTTGGCGTTTTGCAACAGTTTTTGCAACAGTTGAATAAGGAGAACCCCATTCCCAAAAGAGCGTTCTCCCCCTTGCGGTTCGACGCATTTTTCGTTATAATAGAACTATACTGTCACCGAAAAGGTGGCAGCTCCGCAGGCGTGACAGATGGGAGGGCTGTATGATGTCGCATGGGTTTGTCCGTACACAGTTTGAAGTGAAGCTGCTGATCCTTTACATTCTCGCTCAGCTCTGCCAGCCGGTGGAGCGGGCCGCACTGACCGAGCTGGTGCTGGCCGTGGAGGGCGTGAACTACTTCCAGTTTTCCGACGCCCTGGCCAGCCTGGAGGAAACCGGCCACGTCCAGGCGGAACAGGGCCTCTACGCCATCACCCCCAAGGGGAGGGCCAACGGCTCCGTCTGCGAGTCGGAGCTGGCCTACTCCGTCCGCCAGCTCTGCGACCGGAATGTGGCGGCCATGAACGTAAAACTCCGCAGGGCGACCATGGTGCAGGCCCAGGTGCTGCCCCGGGCCGAAGGGGACGGCTTCACTGTCCGTATGTCCCTGGACGACGACGCGGGGAATGTGATGACCCTGGAAATGATGACGCCGGGGCTTTCTCAGGCCAACGTCCTGAAGCGCAGCTTCGAGGGACGGGCGGAGCAGATCTATAACGCGATTCTGGACGTGCTTCTGGCGGAGGAGAAAGACGCATGACCCATATGAAACCGAAAGGATGACCACTTATGACTGAGCCAACGCTGCTTGGCTATCCGATTTCCCTGCTGTTTTTGTACTTTCTCTGGTACTCCTTCCTGGGATGGTTGATGGAGACCTGCTGGTGTTCCTTCTTCAAAGGAAGGTTCGTGGCCAGAGGCTTTCTGAAAGGGCCGATTTGCCCCATTTACGGCATCGGTATCCTGATGATGGTGCTGTTCTTCACGGGGCTGATGGGCTATCCCGTGGTGTTCTACCTGGTGTCCACCGTGACGCTGTCCGCCTGGGAGTATTTTGTGGGGTGGCTGCTGGAGGTCACCACCCACACCCGGTACTGGGACTACTCCCAGAAGCGGTTCAACCTCCACGGGCGGATTCGGCTGGATTACTGCCTGTTCTGGGGGGTGGCGGCCTACATCGTCCTCTACTTCATCCAACCCGCCACGGAGCGGTTGTTCGCCAGAATCCCCCTTCTGACCCGGCAGGCCCTGGCGATTGCCGCCGCCGCGGTCACGCTGGTGGACATTGTCACCACCATCCGCAGCCTGGCCATGACCACCATGCTGATGGAAAAGGCCAAGGCCATCAATGCGGAGATGGATCGCCGCAGAGGGGAACTCTCCCAAAGCGGCAGGCAGAAGCTGGACGAGGCCAGGCTCCAGGCCGCCCTGCTCCAGCTGGAGCTGAAGGAGACGGACCTGCTGGCCGATGCGGCCCACTACTCTGCCCGGTTCCGTCACCGCTATGACCACCTGGTCAGCCAGCGCTACCACAGTCTGCTGACCCGGATCCGCGAGGAGAGCAGCCCTCTGAAGGCCCACCGCCTCGCCCGCCTGGCGGATTTGAAGGCCAGGAAACAGAAGAAAAAGGAGGCGAACAGGAAGCAGTAAGCCGCCGCAGCGAAAAAAATACCCGGAGCGCAGAGAATCTGCACTCCGGGTATTGCTATAGGTTCTGTAACAGTAATGACATCCACATTCTGTGGTGTAAAGCTCTTTAGCCTGACGGCTCCACTTTCTCCAACTGCCTGACAGCGGCCAGCAGCTCCGCCCCATACTTCTCCGCCTTGGCCGCGCCGATTCCCTTCACCTGGAGCAGCTCTGCCCTGGTGTGGGGCCGCCTGACGCACAGGTCCATCAGGGTGGCGTCGCTACAGATGACATAGGCCGGCACCCCTGCCCGTTTGGCCAGCCGGGTGCGCACCGCCTTCAGCGCCTGCATCTGCTCCGGGCTGCCCACCGTGGCGGTCTGCGTCCGGACCGGTTCCGGGGGAACCCGGACGGAGAGGGTGCGCTGCCCCTGTAGCAGCCCCCTGGCCCTCTGGGTGACGGTGAGGATGGGCACCTCTGTGCCCTCCACGCTGAGATAGCCGTAGGTGACCAGCACATCCCGCAGGGCGCATAGCTCCTCCTCCCGCATCTCCCGCAGCAGGCCGAAGGTGGAGAGGTCGGAGAGGTGCAGCTGCACCACCGCCTCGGAGAAAATCCCCCGCAGGCAGTCCCACACCAGCGCCTGGGCCGGGCGGTAGCCCCGCTGCCGGATACGGAGGACGCAGGACAGCAGCTTCTGTGCCTCCACGGTTTTGTCCACCGTCCGGTACCCGCTGAGGCAGCAGGAGCAGTTGCCGCAGTTTTCCTCCAGTATCTCCCCAAAGTAGGACAGCAGATCCTTGCGCAGGCAGGTTGTCCTGCCGCAGTAGTCCACCATCCGGTTCAGCTTGGCCAGCTTCCGCCGGTACAGCAGGTCGGCGGTCTCCTCATCCACGGCCTCCCCATCGTCCCGGGCCCTGTCGATGAGGAACCGGTTCGTCACGATGTCCCCCCGGCTGAACAGCAGCATACACTCCGCCGGCAGGCCATCCCGCCCGGCCCGGCCTGCCTCCTGATAGTAGCTCTCCAGATTCTGGGGCATCTGGTAATGGAGGACAAAGGAGACGTTGGACTTGTCAATGCCCATGCCGAAGGCGTTGGTGGCCACCATGATGGTGGCCCTGTCGCAGAGGAACTCCGTCTGGTTCCGCTGCCGTTCCTCCTGGGTCAGTCCGGCGTGATACCGGGTGGCGGGGAGGCCAAGGTTTTGCAGGGTTTGGCAGACCTCCTCCACCCCACTGCGGCTGATGCAGTAGATGATACCGCTCTCCCCCCGGTGCCGGGCCAGGAAGCCCAGCATGGCGTCCTCTTTTTCCGACTTTTTCACTGCCTGCACCCCGAAGAACAGGTTCTCCCGGTTAAAGCCGGTTTTCACCAGGCAGGGCTGGCGGAGCCGGAGCAGGCGGATAATGTCCTGCTGCACCTGCTTTGTGGCGGTGGCGGTAAAGGCGCCTATCACCGGACGGGTGGGGAGGCCCTCAATGAACGTCTGAATATCCAGGTAGCTGGGGCGGAAGTCCTGCCCCCACTGGGAGATGCAGTGGGCCTCGTCCACCGTCACCAGGACGATGGGCGTCTCCCGGGCGAAGGCCAGAAACCGCTCCGTCAGCAGCCGTTCCGGGGCCACGTAGATCAGCCGGTAGGCCCCCTGTCCGGCCCGATGGAGCACCTCCGCCTGCTGCCCTGCGGAGAGGCTGGAGTTGAGGTAGGCGGCGGGGATGCCGTTCTGCACCAGGGCGCTGACCTGGTCCTTCATCAGGGAGATGAGGGGGGAGATTACCAGCGTCACCCCCTCCAGCAGCAGGGCGGGGAGCTGATAACACACCGACTTGCCCGCGCCGGTGGGCATGATGCCCAGTACGTCCCGGCCGGACAGCAGCGCGTCCACCAGCGGCTCCTGCCCCTCCCGAAAGGTGTCGTGTCCAAAATAAGTTTTTAACGCCGCGTACTTGTCCATCGGTCTGCCTCCCGGATGCGGCCGGATGGGCCGCCTTTTTACAGTATAGCAGGAAGAGAGGGGAAATGCAAAGGGGGTGTCAGGCGTGGCGGCAGCTGAAGAGCCGGGCGGCGGATTTCGGGCCGGATAAGACGAAGGGCTTCGAGCAGTTCCGGAAAAGTGCTTAAAAGCGGTTGCAAATACCGGAGATTCTGGTATAATAAATCAAACGTCAGAGAGATGAGGTGCAAAATGTGCGCCAGGTTTGCAAGCTCAGCACCCAATTATACCAATGCGTGACAAATGACATTGTCACAGATGAAGTTGTTATCACAGAAAAGCAAATAGAACAGATCAAGGAGCGCCACCCGGGCGACTATGAACTTTGGGAACGATGGGCTGAAGCTATCCTTCGGGACCCGGATGATATTTTCCGG
>JAJQET010000332.1 GCA_021201515.1 Clostridiales bacterium
TAATCCGCGCAGGCAATGATGAGCATATTGAACATATCGGAAGCAGGCAAGGTCACAAAGCCCAGGATGACGCCGGCAATGCCCAGCATGGCGAAGTTACTGCCAGCAAAGAAGTTCAGCAGACCATAAGCAATCGCTCCGTAGAGGGACCACTGAATCAGGTTCTTCACCGTGATCTTTCTCAGCAGCATGGGATAGAACGCCAGGCTCAGCATGGCAACGATCTGGAACACGCTGATCAAGCCGCTGATGGAGACGTCACCCACGATATACAGGAAGTAGTAGGAGACGACAGTGCTGCTGAAGATGCCGCCCATGCCTACCACCAGCTGGATCAGGGCGATGGGGAAGATGTTCTTATTGGTCTTAAAGACGGTGATAACATCCTTGAAGGAGGCCTTCTCGCCGCCGCCGGTGTCCACGTCGTACTTCTCCTTGATGAAGAAGAAGCGCAGCAGGCCGATGATGGCCAGAGGAACGGCCAGGTAGCCGATCAGACGGCTCCAGCCGGAGGCGTCGTTGATGATGGGAGCATAGAGCATGGGGAAGGTCACGTTGAATACCATGATGAACACAACGCAGAACATGGCGCCCCAGGAGCCGAGCTTGATGTACTTCTGATTGTTGTTGAAGGCACGCACCATGTAGGGGTTGCCGGCAGCGGTCAGGAAGGTCTTGAAGAAGGACTGGCACAGGGCGTAGCAGACCACGATCCAGACGCACTTGACCACCAGGCTGAATTGGGTGGGGACGGAGTAGAGCAGCCAGGTGGTGAACCACAGGCCGATGATCATGAAGTCGTAGGGACGGCCACGGCCCCACTTGGTATTCGTCCGGTCTACGACGTAGCCGGCCAGAATATCGGTGACGCTGTCGATGATTTTACTGACCATCAGCAGGGTGCCCACCAGTGCGGTGTCCATCCCAAGGGCGTTGGAGCAATAGACGGTCAGATAGCCCAGCACCAGGACCTGGATCTGGACGGAGACGCCGTTACAACTCCAGAGAACCAGGTTCCCTGCGCCGATCTTGTTGGGATCTTCGGCCTTTTTTCTTTCTTTTTGAACATTGTTTTTCCTCCTTTTTGATGGATGAAGTGGATATTTACCAGCCGCAGGTCACGTGTTGCCGCTCTGCAGGATGATACGATTTAACGGGCGGACAGCCGGAGCTGTTTCAGTTCTACAGCTCCTGTGCCGCAATAACGGAGGTACAGGGCATGAGTTCCGCTGACTTCGATGACGGCGCCTGCCTCTGCCCAGTCGGCGGAGGGAACCACCGACACACTCCCCAAAGGTTGTTCCTCAGCCAGAACTTCAAACCGTCCCGTTCCCTCGCCCCGAATCTGGAGGGTCAGGGCAGTCTTGCCGGAAAGGGAGAAGTATTTATAACCGATGAGGGTTCCATCTTCGATTTCTGCCAGGAACCGTTCCCCGTCCCGGTGGGTCACATGGGGCAGCGGCGTGCGGATGGGTTCGCCGGTCTGATGGGGCATCCGCCCGTTCGTCAGGTTGCAGCAGATGGAGGCGGGATAAACGCCCTCGCCTGCCAGCGGCCCGCCGTTCAGCCCGCAGCTGGTCATCTCCACCTGGGGGATGCTGCCATCGGGCAGGATGGTCACCGGCTCGGCGCAGCCCTGCCGACTGAAAGAGGTCTTGTGGGTCTGACGATGGTAGAAGATGTACCACTGTCCATTGACTGCAACCAGACTGCCGTGGTTGTTGCCGGTGGTGGCCAGCCGCTCCTCTGCGCTCCGCCCCTGATAACCTATATCCCCGTTGGAGATGAGGACACCGCCATAGGTGAAGCCCCGGTCAGGGAAGGCGCTGGTAGCGTAGCAAAGCTCATGCTGGTTCTGAGAGGAGTAGATGAAGTAGTAGATTTTTCCAATCTTCCGCATGGAGCTGGCCTCAAAAAAGGCGTGGTCCTTGCCGTCAGGCGGCACTTCCGAAGCTGCGCTTCTCCCTGCAAAGCTGGTGCCGAAGGAGGCGAACTGCCCCGGCACGATGCGGTTTGGCTCACCCAGCACCGTCAGCATATCCTCCGCCAACTGCACGGCGTTGGCCCCCATCAACTCGTAAGGACAGGCCCGGATGGATTCCTCCGTTTTGCCAAAGAGCGCCATTTCTACGGGAATCAGGTTTTCCTGCGGAATGTTTTCCGTTATCCCGGCTTTCTCCAGGCTCCAGCCGTAGTACAGCCAAATCTTCCCCTCGTCGTTAAACACAGCCGGGTCAAAGGTGATGTACCGTTCCAACTCCGCTCCGTCAGGGGTGCGCACCGCGCCATAATACTCATACTGTCCGGCGGGGGTGTCGCACACAGCCACATGGATGGGTCCGGTGAAGCAGCCCTCCCCCGACATGGCGTAGTACAGGTAGTAGCGTCCGTCCGGCCCCTGAACCACATCGGGGGCGTAGAGATACCGGTTGGCGGGGCCATAGTTGGGGTCCTGCTCTGGCCGGTAAATGGTTCCCTCGCAGCGCCAGGCGGTCAGGTCGTCCACCGGAGCACTCCAGCCCTCGTAGGGCAGCATACAAAAGGCTTCGCCGCCCTCCTTGTCGTGGGAACCGAACAGGTACAGCCGATCACCGAACACATGGGGTTCTCCATCCGGGATGTATGTGTCCAGCGGCAAATACGGGTTGAAAATCTGGCGGCTCATACCTGCAACTCCAGCACAGCGCTCTCCAGCCCCTCTCCGGACACGGTGACGGTCAGCACGCTGTCCAGCACCCGGATAACGGCCTGGGCGCGGCCATAATAGGTGCGGTAGGTGCCGGTGAGGTAGCTCTCCTTGGTGCGGGGGTTGGCGGAGCCGAAGCCCAGCAGCTCTCCGCCGGTGACGGAAACAGACAGCTGTGCATCCCGGTTGCACTCCACCTCGCCGTTTTCGCCGGTCAGGTCGATGTCCAGATAAAGGATGTCGTTTTGCCTTGCTCTGCCCTCCGGGGTGATGCGGATACGGGTCTCGCCGGTGGCGGAGCGGAGGATGCTCTCTGTCCGGGTGCCGTCAGCGTTGTAGGCCACGGCTTTCAGCTCGCCGGGGGTATATTTCGTCTCGAACACCGCCCGGCATAGCTCCGTGGCCTTCCGGCCCAGGGAAACGCCATTCAGCAGCAGCTCTACCTCTGGGGCGGCGGAGTAGACCTCCACCTCGGCGTTATTCCCGTCGCAGCCGCTCCAGGCCCAGGAGGGAAGGGCGTTGCTGCCCCGCCAGATGGACATGACCGGTACGATGCCGGGATGGTTCACCGGACGGATGCCGATGTACGGCGTGGTTCTTGCGCCCCAGACCACGGAGGCAAGCCCGGCTTCCGCATTGTCGTTGCCCAGAATGTCCAGCGCGCCGGTGTCCGCCAGAAGCCAAGGATAGTTCTTGTCGAACCCGGCCTTATCATCATAAGACCAACTGCCGACGCCTACCTCGCCCAAGTAGTCCCAGGCCGTCCACATAAAGTCGCCAATGATATAGGGGTACTGCTCCACCAGCGGCCAGGTTTCCGCCAGGTCGATGGGATAGGTCTCACTGCCCACCACGATGCGGCCTGGGTGAACGGTTCCCTCGTTGGCGTAACGGCTGACAGCGTAGTTGTAACCGGAGATGTCCAGCTTGTCCAGGATGAGGGTGGAGATCTGGTCGGCAGGCGGGGTGGCCGCCGCCATTGTCATATGCTTGCCCATCTCCATGACCATCTTGTTGAAGGCGGTGCTGTCCATCTGGGGGGAACCGGGGGTGTCGCCGGATTCCAATGGGTTGTTCTCCATGGTGGCCAGCAGCAGCAGGGTCAGGTTGATGCCCGCCGTGACGGGGCGGGTGGCGTCCAGCGCCTTCAGCGTCTCAACGATTTGACCGCCCAGCTCCACGCCTTCCGGCGTGGCAGGTTCCGTCACCTCGTTGCCAATGGAGTAAAGGACAACGGAGGGATGGTTGTAGTCCTTGGCCACCATCTGCGCCGAATCGGTGGGATACCGCTCCGCAAAGCCGTTGCTGCAATCGTTGGGGGTTTTGGCCTTCGTCCAGGTGTCCCAGCTCTCGTCCATCACATACATCCCCAGGGCGTCGCAGGCCTCCAGTGCGGCCCGGCAGAGGGGGTTGTGCGCAGAGCGGACGGCGTTGAAGCCAAACTCTTTCATCCGACGGATGCGCCGCCACTCGGAGCGGGCATAGCTCTTCGCACCCAAAATCCCGTTGTCGTGGTGGATGCAGCCGCCCTTCAGCAGCACCGTCTTTCCGTTGACGGTCAGCCCCTGCTCTGCGTCCCACGCCAGCTTGCGGATGCCGAAGGGCACCGTTTCGCTGTCCAGCACGGCCCGGCCCTGCTCCAGTGTGACATCGCACTGGTAGAGGTTGGGGTGTTCTGCGTCCCACAGGGCGGCGTTGGGGATGTGGAAGGTGTTCTTTTCGCCGGTGGCGGTGGCCACGGTCTGGCCCTCCCGCAGGATCTCCACCTGAACGACAGCGTCCGCGCAGCCGGTGTGGGCCACCTCCACCAGAATCTCCGCCGGATCATAGTTTAGCGTGGTGATGCGCACTCCATCCGGCTGGATGTGAGCCTTGGGTGCGGTCAGCAGCCACACCGGGCGATAAATGCCGCCGCCGGCATACCAGCGGCTGTTGGGCTGGTGGGTATTGTCCACCTCCACCCGCAGGCAGTTGGATGCACCGTAGTTCAGATTTTCCAGAGAGACATAAAACTGGGAGTATCCATACTGGCAGCCACCGATGTGCGCATCGTTCAGGTAGACCTGGGCGTTGGGCATGACCCCTTCAAAGCAAAGCTGAACGTCCTGCTCTTTCCAGCTTTCCGGCGCAGTAAACTTCTTTTCATAGGTGTACCTGTCGCCCAGAAAGAAGGCTTCGCCCCGTCCGGAAGGTGCGTCTGCGCTTCTGCCCTGCTCCAGCATGGCGTCATGAGGCAGGGTGACGGTTCTGGTCTCTCCGCTTTGCAGCGTAAAGCACCAATCCTCACAAAATGATTCCTTTTTCATTCTTAACATTCCCCCTTTTGCTTTTTATGATGAATCAGGTTCTGTTTTAACTGATGCCATTCTATCAAATATAGTGCAGACAGAGTTATCTGTTTTTTGCGTTTTTTCTCGGAAATTCGCTCATATAATGGTTTATCGCATTTTTACAAGAAAAAAAGCCGATTTACTATAGAAATTGGAGGGCAGATATGGTATGCTTTCCTCAGTTAAACATTGAAGGAGTAAACAAATATGAAATTAAACCCAAAGGCCAATGTAGTCGCTTTTTTGCAGGACGTTTCCAACTGCAAGGGGCAGGTTTTCTTCTCCACAAAAGAGGGGGATCTGCTGAACCTCAGCTCGACGCTGTCTCAGTATGTGTTCGCCGTGATCACCGCCAAGCCGGAGCTGCTGGCAACGGGCCAGGTGGTCTGCACGGAGCCGTCGGACGCCTCTGCATTGGCTGCCTATCTGACGGAGGAGGATTAGAATGTCTGAGCGAACGGAAGAACACCTGCGCCTGTTCCGAAATATGGTTTCCTGCTGTTATGATTTGACCTTTTGGGTGTACGACTCCCAGATGAATCTGACCAGCACCACCAGCAAAACGCCCAAGGAGCTGCAATTCTTCTTTGCCTTTGAGCGGGAGCGCTTTGACGCTTTGCGGGCGGAAATGAAGGAAAACAACCCTGTGGTGCTAAGCAATCCCCTGGGTATGGCGTGGGTCGCCTGCTTTGAACTGGACCCGATGGGCGAGCTTCTCTACACCCACCTGATGGGTCCGGCCTTTGTGGAGGATGCCACGGCACAGGCCATCGAAACCGCGCTGATTCAAATGCGGTTGTCTCCGGCCTCCCGGCAAACCTTTTCTGCCCTGCTGGAGAAGCTGCCGGTGATCTCCTTCCCACGCCTCCTGGAGTATGGGCAGATGATGCACTATTGCGTCACAGAAGAAAAATGCTCTATCAGCGACTTTTACTATGTCTCCGCCGCCCGCAAATCGTTTGAGAGCAGGGCAGCGGCCCACGCCTCTTGGGCAGAGGAGCAGCAAATGCTCAAGCTAATGGAGGAGGGAAACCTGGACTACAAACGCTATGCCAGCGGCCTGATGGATGCGGGCATTCTCGGCAACAGCAGCACGATTCGGCAGGTCAAGAATGTCACCATTGTTCACACGGCTCTCTGCACCCGCGCGGCCATCCGGGGCGGGCTTTCCCCCGAAATCGCCTATACCCTAAGCGACCACTATATCAACAGCATCGAGGCTGGTCGGACGATGTCGGACATTGCTGAAGTCAACGATGTTATGCAGGATGACTTTGTCCGGCGGGTACATCGCTGCAAAACGGAGAGCGGCATCTCTCCCCAGATTCAAAAATGCTGCGACTATATCCAGCTGAACCTGTCCCGAACCATTACCATGGACGAGCTGGCAAGCTGGGCGGGATATTCCAAAAGCCACCTGGGGAAAAAGTTCCGGGCGGAAACCGGCCAGACCATCAAGGAATACACCATGACCTGCCGCATCGAGCGGGCCAAACGAATGCTCATCTCCAGCAAGGACTCCGTACAGGAGATCTGCGAAAATCTGGGCTTTGGCAGTCAGAGCTACTTTGGCGAGCAGTTCCGCAAAGCCACCGGTATGACGCCGATGGAGTACCGGAGCAAAAGGCCGGAGTAAAACAATCAAGAAACAGACTCAGGGCAGTCCGAAACGAGTTTCTTTCCGTTTCGGACTGCCCTGTTCTTACAATTTATTGAGCTCCTGCGCCACCTGCGCAATGGTCTCCGGCGTCAGGGCACACTCCTTTGTCTCTCCCAGCGTGTCAAAGGGATCGTTCCAGTGCTGGGCGGCGATGTCGGACTGGCTGACCCCCGCAGCACGAAGCACAGCGGCGGTCTCCTCGTTCGCAAACAGCTCCCATACCTTGCTGTGGGCAGTGAGGGAGCAGCCCAGAGGACGATTGGCCTGATAAATCACCCGGTAACTGCCTGCGGTCAGATGGCAGACGCCGTTTTCTACGTTGGAGAACATCGGGTTTTTCCGATCCTCGTAGACCTCCGAACCCGCCGCGTAGAGGGTCAGGTCTGCCCGGCAGCCGAAGGGGATGGACACCTCCAGCGTGACAGTGCGGCGGCCCTGAATTTCCCACCGCACCCGGTACAGCCCCGCAGGAGAGCGGTATTGCAGTTCCAGTCTCCCCAGGCGAAGGTCATAAATCGGATGCAGCCGCACCCGGCGAAATCCCGGGTCCTCCTCTACCGGTTCCAGCCCCGCCACGTCCCGGAACAGCCACTCCACGATGGAGCCGTAGGCGTAGTGGTTCAGGCTGTTCATGCCGGTGGAAGAGATGTGTCCGTCTGGCTCGATGCTGTTCCACCGCTCCCAAACCGTGGTGGCTCCGTGGTTGACCTCGTAGAGCCAGCCGGGGTATTCCTCCCGAAGCAGCAGGTCAAAGGCCAGCCGCTCCAGACCGCATTGGGTCAGGGTAGGGCACAGCAGCGGCGTCCCCACAAAGCCGGTTTGCAGCTTGCCCTCGGTCTGGTCGAAGCGCTTTTTCAGGTCCTGCACCACCACCTTCGGGCGGGGAGACAGGTCGTTTTGCAGCGCCAGAACCATCCCGGTCTGGGTGTTGACGCAGCATTTGCCCCGTGGGGAGAAGTATTCCTGCTGAATGTCCTCCCGAATACGGCGGGACAGGGCGGCGTAACGCTCCGCGTCCTCCCTGTAACCCAGAACGGCGGCGGCTTTGGCCACCAGCTCAGCGCTGCGGGCGTAATAGACATAGGCGATATACCCCTCATCGGTGCCGCCCATGCACTGCTCCGGTTTGGGGTTCGGATGGTCAAGGGCCAACCAGTCGCCGAAGTGGAATACCTCTTTCGCCGTCGAGCGGCACTTCCGGGGCTGCGCCCCTCCCTGCCAGTGCCGGTTGTCGCCGTCCGTCCGGCGGATGTACTCCACCCAGCCCTTCATGCTGTCATACTGCTCCTGTAAGATGCGCTCATCCCCGTAAAACAGGTAGAGGTTCCAGGGAATAATAACAGCGGCGTCGCCCCAGACGCAGGCAGTGTCATGAAATCCAAAGGAGGGAACAACATTGGGGACCTTCCCCTCCAAATCCGCCTGCTCGGTGGCCATGTCGTGGAGGTATTTCCGATAAAAGGGGTAGGTATCCCGGAAGTAACAGGCCGTGGCGGAAAACACCTGGGCGTCCCCCGTCCAGCCCATTCGCTCGTCCCGCTGGGGGCAGTCGGTGGGGAAATCCAGGAAGTTGCCCTTCAATCCCCAATGGGCGTTGGAGATGAGCCGGTTCACCTTTTCGTGGCCGGTGGTGATTGTGCCAGCCTCCTCCATGTCGGAATACCAGACCAGCGCCGTGAAGTCATCTACTTTCAGGTCGTCAATGCCCTCAATTTTCACATAGCGGTAGCCGTAATAGGTGAAATGGGGGCAAAGCTCCGCCGTCAAGCGGCACTTCCGCTGCGCTCCCTGCCGCTCCACGCCGCCGCTGACATACCGGTATTCCGCTTTGGCGGTGCGGAGGTTGCCGTTGTAGAAGCAACCATCCTGTAAAACTTCCCCGAACTGGAGGCGGATAGCAGTCCCCGCTGCTGCTCGAACCCGAAGGCAGAAGCCGCCCGCCAGATTCTGGCCCAAATCCAACACCTGTTCTCCTGCCGGCGTGTGAATGAGTTCCACGGGCTTCCGCCGCTCCTGGGTGTACACCGGCAGACTGTAGCGGTCTGTGGGCAAAATGGGCAGCTCTTTATCCAAAACAGCCGGTTCCACGGGGGCGGGAGGCCGCGTGTCGTCCCGCCACTCCCCGTCGTAGAGGTTGCAGAAGGTGATGTTGCTGCGCCACACCGTCCAGCTTTCGTCTGTGCCGAATACAGCGGTCTCGCCGTCCTCGTATTCCACATGAACCTCGGCAATCAGGCGAAAGTTGTGGCCGTAGTAGGCGTCCTCGTCGCTGGTTCCGAAGAACCCGAACCGCCCCATGTACCACCC
>JAJQET010000087.1 GCA_021201515.1 Clostridiales bacterium
CAGAACACTCCCTACTTCTACCGCCCCCGGGGGCGGGTCCCTCAGCGCACTATCACCCCTCACATCTACCACTCCAGCACGCCCCCCACCAGCAAATACTCCTACTGGATGTTCCGGAAGGACTGGATGGCTACCTGGAGCAAGCACAACACCCTGACGCTACGGAAGGTTACCCGCACCTTCCATTTGAAGCGGGAGCTGCTCTACGCTGCATCGCTGTATCGAAGAACCCAGGACAAACAGGTGGCCCGGAGGGGGCTGTGGCTGCGGCTGCTCTACTGGCTTACAAAGCCTTATTATGAGAAGAAGCACATCTGGGTGACCTTCGATAAGCAGTATAAGGCCGGGGACAACGGCGAATATATGTACCAGTACTGCCGGAAAAACCACAGCGACCAGGTGGAGATCTACTACACCCTGCGCAAGGAGGCCCCGGATTATCAGCGCATGGTGCGGGAGGACAAGAAGCATATCCTGGTCTACGGGACGATTCGCTGCCAGCTCATCAGCCTGATGGCGGAGGTGCTGCTGGCCACCCACGCCAACATTGCCGCCCAGTACAACCCCGCCCCGACGTACAACGTGTTCACCAAAGATTTGCAGCGGGGGGACGTGGTCTGCATCCAGCACGGCCTGACCATCCAGAAGATCGCCCAGTACCAGAACCGGGTGTTCGACAACACGAAGCTGTACTGCTGCGCCTCGCCCTATGAGATCAAGAACCTGAGCCACCCCTTCTACAGCTACAAGCCGGAGACGCTGAAGCTGGTGGGCATCGCCCGTTACGACGGTTTGAAGAGCAGGGACCAGAAAATCATCCTGATCACCCCCTCCTGGCGGCGCAACGTGGTCAACTCCAGCGTGGCCAACATCCGCAAGACCCACAACAACAACTTCAAGGGCAGCGCCTATTTCCGCATTTACAACAGCCTGATCAACGACGAGACGCTGATCGCCCGCGCCAAAGCCTGCGGCTACCGCATCATCTACCTGCTGCACCCGGCCATGAGCGCCCAGATTGACGACTTTGACCGCAACGACTATGTGGAGCTGGTGCCCGCCACCGGCGACGTCAGCTATGAGAAGATTCTGTGCGAGTCCAGCCTGATGGTGACCGACTATTCCGGCGTCCAGTTTGACTTCGCCTATATGCGCAAGCCGCTGATTTACTACCATCCCAAGGAGCTGCCGCCCCACTATGACGAGGGCGGGCTGATTTACAGCACCATGGGCTTCGGCCCCATCTGCACCAACCATCAGGAGATCGTGAAGGCCCTCTGCGACGCCATGGAGCGGGGCTGCAACATGGAGGAGGAGTATGTGCGCCGGGCGGACGACTTCTTCGCTTACGATGACCACAACAACTGTGAGCGCATTTACAACGCCATTCAGGATTACTGCCAGGGCAAGCAGAAGGCTCGAACGGCTGACAACGCCTGATGCCGCTGTGCCCAACCGACAGACGGAACAGGGAGGAACAACAAAGCTATGTGGCTGGAGAATCCGGTATTTCGGGAAGATTTGGAGCGCTTTGCCGCCCAGGAGCAGATTCCCTGGCAGAAGCTGCGGGGAAAGACGGTGTATCTCACCGGCGGCACCGGGCTGATCGGCTCCACGCTGACCAGCGGCCTGCTGTACGCCAATCAGGTGCATGGGCTTGACCTGACGCTGGTGCTGCTGGTGCGGGATGAGGAGCGGGCCAGGAGGCAGTTCGCCGCCCAGCTCCGGGACAGCGACGCCCTCCAGATGGTGGAGGGCACGGTGGGGCAGCTGCCCGCCCTCACCATTCCCATCGACTATTTCATCCACGGAGCCAGCCCCACCGCCAGCGCCTATTTTGTGGAACATCCGGTGGAGACCATCTCCACCGCCGTAAACGGCACCGGCAACCTGCTGGCGATGGCGAAGGACAAGGGGGCGAAGGGCTTTGTCTACCTGTCCAGCATGGAGGCCTACGGGACGGTTCGGACGGAGCAGCCCCTGTCCGAGGAGGATGTGGGCTACCTGAATCCCCTGGTGGTCCGCAACTGCTATCCGGAGAGCAAGCGGCTCTGCGAGGCCATGTGCGCGGCCTACGCCAGCGAGTATGGCATGAACGCGAAAAGCGTCCGCCTGGCCCAGACCTTCGGCCCCGGCGTGGCGGCGAATGACCGGCGGGTCTTTGCGGAGTTCGGTCGGTGCGCGGTCAACCGGCAGGACATCGTCCTCCAGACCGAGGGGAAGAGCAAGCATTGCTACGTCTACACCATGGACGCCGCCAGCGGCATCCTGACCGCCCTGCTCCTGGGGGAGCCTGGCCGAACCTATAACGTGGCCAACCCCGCCACCTATTCCTCCATCCGGGAGATGGCGGACATGGTGGCCCGGGAACTGGCAAACGGCGAGATCGGGGTAAAAATCGCCGCCACGGAGGAGAGCAGGCGGAAATATCCTGCAGATCATTTCCTCAACCTGCAAAGCGACGCGTTGAACGCCCTGGGCTGGACGCCCACCGTGGGGCTGGCGGATATGTTCCGCAGGATGCTGGCTTCTGCCGAACTGTGAGAGAGACGGACAGCGCCCGCTGCCGGGAAAACTGCACATATAAAAAACGAGGTCAGGGACATTTCCCTGACCTCGTTTTTATGTGTCGGCTTTAGTTTGTCGCTTCAGTTACTGGGCGCAAATGCTCAGCCCAGCGGCGTCATAACCGCTGGTGAATACGGTCCCGCTGGCGTTGACGCACCGCACCGTGTAGGCGTAGGTGACGCCGGCCTCGGCGGTGGTGTCGGTGTAGCTGGTGGCGCTGGTGGTGCCTACCCGTTTCCAGGAGCCGCCGGATACCTTCCGGTATACCCAATAGCGCTCCGCCCCGTTCACGGCGTTCCATTCCACGGTCACGCCCCTGGCGGTGTTGGACACGCCGGTCAGCACAGGGGTATCCACATAGGCGATGGTCAGTCCGGCGGTGTCATAGCCGCCGGTGAAGGCTGCGCCGTCGGCGGTGACGCACCGGACGGTGTAGGTATAGGTAACGCCTGCTTCGGCGGTGGTGTCCGTGAAGCCGGTGGAGGCGGTATCCCCCAGGGTTTTCCAGGAGGAACTGCCGTCTGCCTTCCGGAACACCCGGTACTGCTCCGCACCGTCCACAGCCTCCCAGCTCACCTTGACGCCGGAGGCGGTGCCCTGCACAGAGGATAGGGCGGGGGCGTCCACATAGGTCATGGTTAGCCCGGCAGCGTCATAGCCGCTGACAAACATGGTCCCGTCGGCGCTGACGCACCGGACGGTGTAGGTATAGGTGACGCCGGCCTCGGCGGTGGTGTCGGTGCAGGAGGTGGCGGAGGTAGTGCTCACCCGGCTCCAGGAGCCGCCCTCCACCTTCCGGTACACCCAGTAGCGCTCCGCCCCGTCTACGGCCTCCCAGCTCACTCTGACGCCGGAGGAGGAGCCCTGCAGGTCGGACAGAACGGGGGTGGCCACATAGGAGATGGTCAGCCCGACGGTGTCATAGCCGCTGGTGAACATGGTCCCGTCGGCGGTGACGCACCGGACGGTGTAGGTATAGGTGACGCCGGCCTCGGCGGTGGTGTCGGTGCAGGAGGTGGCGGAGGTAGTGCTCACCCGGCTCCAGGAGCCGCCCTCCACCTTCCGGTACACCCAGTAGCGCTCCGCCCCGTCTACGGCCTCCCAGCTCACTCTGACGCCGGAGGAGGAGCCCTGCAGGTCGGACAGAACGGGGGTGGCCACATAGGAGATGGTCAGCCCGACGGTGTCATAGCCGCTGGTGAACATGGTCCCGTCGGCGGTGACGCACCGGACGGTGTAGGTATAGGTGACGCCGGCCTCGGCGGTGGTATCGGTGAAGCTGGTGGAGGTGGTATTCCCCAGGGTTTTCCAGGAGGAGCTGCCATCTGCCTTCCGGAACACCCGGTACAGCTCCGCCCCGTCTACGGCGTTCCAGCTCACCTTGACGCCGGAGGCGGAGCCCTGCAGGGCGGACAGGACGGGGGCGTTCACATAGGTGATGGTGGTGCCGGTGGAGTCAAAGTTGCTGATCAGGTTCCCCTCCTCGTCCACGCAGCAGACGGAGTAGACGTAGGTGGTGCCGGTCTCGGCGGTGGTGTCGGTGTAGCTGGTGGCGTCAGTGTCAGTCAGCGTCTCCCAGGAGCCGCCGTCCACCTTCCGCATCACCCGATAGATGGTCGCGCCCTCCACCGCGTCCCAGGTCAGATTCACCCCGCTGTCGGTTCCTTCCACGCAGGACAGGGCGGGGGCGGACAGGGTAGAGGATGATGAGGCGGTCAGGGAAGCAACCGTAAAGCTGGATTCCGCCACGGTGACGGTTCCGCTGTCGGTGGTGGACTCCACCTGGCAGGTGTAGGTTTCGCCGCCCGTCAGCAGGTCGGTGTCTGGGATGAAGCCCAGGGACGCCAGCTCATAGCTGGTGCCGTTAGGGGCGGCTGACGCGGTCTGCACAGCGGCGCCGTCCGCGTCCAGGATGCTGGCGGTGACCTCAGTGATGACTTCGCTGCTGGAAATGATGCCGGAAATGGGGTCGCTGCCCACATTGTCGTCGGAGGGCAGGCAGGCGTTGGCGATTTCTGCCGTGGAGGAGTCGGAGAAGGGCAGCCCCATGGCATAGTCGCAGTCCACATTGCCGGAAATGCCGCTGACGGAGCCTGCACTGCTGTACTGCCAATAGGAGTAGCTGCCGGTGTATGTACAGGAGGTGCTCCACTGGGCCACCCAGCGGTCCCACTGGTCATAGGTGTCGCTGGTCAGGTAGGTGGTCCACCAGTTCTGATTGGCGTAAATGCCCGCCTCATAGCCCGCATCCTCGATGGTGGTGCAGAACACCTCTGCGTTGGCCAGAATCTCCTCCTCGCTGCAGGCGGAGGAGATGGAGGAGTCCTCCAGGTCCAGATAGACCGGCAGGCTGGGCGTGTGGCCCTCCAGCAGACGGAGGACGTGCTGCGCCTCGCTCTCGGCCCCGGTAGTGGTGGTTGCGTAGGAATAGAGGTAGACGCCGTAGGGGATGCCCAGCCGCTCGCAGGCTTCCACATTGGCCTCAAAATAGGCATCGTCCTGGTCGGTCAGATTGCTGCCGTAGCCGCAGCGGATGATGACGAAGGAAACGCTGCCGCGGACAGTGTCCCAGTCGATGTCCCCCTGATATTTGGACACGTCGACGCCGAAGGCCACCCCGGCGGATTCAGTGTCAGTATCAGCGTCAGTGTCGGTGTCGGCATCAGCGTCGTCGTCAGAGATGACCATGATGCCGCCTTCCGCGTTACCGCTTTCAGGCTCCACCGGCTGACCGTCCTGATAGCGCCAGCTGTTCATATCCTCCTCCCCGTTGGCGGTGACCAGCAGGCCGTCCAGGTCGTAGACAAGCGCGGACTCCGAATCGGCGTCCGATACGCCTTCCGTTGCAGCTTGGGACGCCGTTTCCGCGTCGTCTGTACCGGTTCCCTCCGCCGCAAATGCGGAGCCGACCAGGGTAACAACCATAATAAGGGCCAGCGCGAGGGAAATAAACTGTTTGGGGATCTTGAGACTCATAGGTACCTCCTTGATGTGCGATGATGGGTGTGCGATGATAGGTAGAAGGGCCGAATCAAGGCACAGTATAACATATTGCCGCCGTTTGCGCAACCATTTTCGGGAAAATCAGCATGATTTGGATAAAATTGGAAAGCAGAGCGGCCTCTCCCCGCCGCCGATTTTCGACCCGCCGCATCATTTGACGGTTGATTGCAGGCGAAAGAAGTGCTAAAATAAGCGGGTATGCGGCGCGGCTGAGGGAGAGACGGCGCCGACAGGAAAGAGGAGGTATCCGCGATGATATTTGGAAAGCACGTCAACCGCTACTATGTCCGCAACGCAGGCTTTTTGCTTCTGGGTGTGCTGGCGCTGGTGATGGTGGACTACTTCCAGCTCAAGATTCCGGAGCTGTACCGGATGACGATCAACGGCATGAACACCGGCTATGTGGACGCAGGCGCGGGACAGGTGGCCTTTGACCTGGACTTTTTGCTGGACGAAATCTGCCTGCCCATGATTTTGATTATCCTGGCCATGGTGGTGGGCCGCTTCCTGTGGCGGATCTGCTTCTTTGGCTCGGCGGTGCGGGTGGAGACCGATCTGCGCAGCCGGATGTTTGACCACTGCAAGGATTTGTCTCAGGAGTACTATCAGGTGAACAAGGTGGGCAACCTGATGAGCCTGTTCACCAACGACCTGGAGACCATTCAGGAGTGCTTCGGCGACGGCATCCTGATGTTCTGCGACGCCCTGCTGCTGGGCGTCCTGGCCGTTTATAAAATGTGGCGGATGAACGCGGTATTGACCTGCCTCTCCATGATTCCCATGGGGCTGCTGCTGGTGATCGGCACCATCGTAGGCAAGGCCATGGAAGGGCGCTGGGAGGTGCGGCAGCAGGCGTTCTCCGACCTGTCCGACTTCTCTCAGGAGACCTTTTCCGGCATCGCCGTGGTCAAGGCCTTTGTGAAGGAGCTGAAGGAGCTGCTGGCCTTTCGGAAGCTGAACCAGCAGAATGAGGACACCAATGTGGACTATACCAAAGTGTCCACCCTGCTGCAAATCCTGGTAACGCTGCTGACGGAGTCCGTGGTCTGCGTGATTCTGGGCTACGGCGGCTACCTGGCCTACTGCGGCCAGTTTGACGCCGGGCAGTTGGTGGAGTTCATCGGCTACTTCACCTCAGTGGTGTGGCCCATCATGGCGGTGTCCATGCTGATCGAAAAGTCCTCCCGGGGGCAGGCGTCCCTGAAACGCATCTCCCATCTGCTGGACACCCGGCAGGATGTGGTGGACCGACCGGACGTGACCCCCGCCGGAACGCTCCGGGGCGGCATCGCCTTCCGGCACCTGACCTTTACCTATCCCGGCGGGGAGTACCCGGCCCTCCGGGACGTCTCCTTCACCATTCAGCCTCGGGAGAGCGTGGGCGTCGTGGGCAAGACCGGGGCGGGGAAGACCACCCTGGTGGACCTGATTCTCCGCAGCTACAACGTGCCGGACGGCACTGTGTTTATCGACGGGAAGGACGTGAACACCATCCCCATCCGGGACGTGCGGGGGGCCTGCGCCTATGTGCCCCAGGACAACTTCCTGTTCTCCGACACCATCGCCCGGAACATTTCCTTCTCCCAGGATGATGCGGACCCGGAGCTGGTGGCCCAGGCGGCCAGGCTGGCAGGGGTCCATGAGGACATCGCCGCCTTCCCGGAGGGCTATCAGACTGTGCTGGGGGAGCGGGGCGTCACCGTGTCCGGCGGACAGAAGCAGCGCATCTCCATCGCAAGGGCGCTGCTAAAAGAGGCCCCCATCCTGATTCTGGACGACTCCGTCTCCGCCGTGGACACCCAGACGGAGCAGGAAATTCTGGAGCATTTGCACACCAGCCGGGCGGGACGCACCACCATCCTGATTGCCCACCGCATCTCCACCGTGGAGAAGCTGGACAAGATTATCCTGCTGGAGGACGGCGCGGTGCTGGCGGTGGGCTCCCACGAGGAACTGTACGCCGGGTGCGCCGCCTACCGGAAGATGGTGGATTTGCAGCGGCTGGAGGAGGAAGGAGGGGCGAACCATGCGTGAGTATTACCCCCTGCTGGTGGTGGGGGCCGTTGTGGGCCTGTTCTCCATCGTCCTCTCCGTGGCCTACGCCCTGATGAAGGACAAGCAGTCCGCCGTGGGCTTTGACCGCAATATGGAGGACGGCGAAATCCTCCGCCGCCTGTTGGCCTACGCGAAGCACTATGGGAAGCAGTTCCTGCTGGTGGGCTTTGTGATGCTGTTCTCCATCGCCTATGACATCGCCTCCCCCCTGATCATCGGCTGGATTGAGGAGCTGATTGTGGGGGACTTTGCCCTAGGGCAGCTGTTTTCCGCCGTGGCCCTCTATGCCGGTATTCTGGTGGTCTCCATGGTGTGCAGCTATGTCCAGGCCATCGTGCTGCAAAAAACCGGACAGCGCATCATCTCTCACGTCCGGGAGGACCTCTTTGTCCACATCGAGTCCCTGTCCCACGAGCAGCTGAACGAGATTCCCGTGGGGAAACTGGTGACCAGAGTCACCAACGACACCAACGCCATCTCCCTGATGTTCACCAACCTCCTGGCCAACCTGGTGAAGAACCTGTTCGTCATTGTGGGGGTGCTGGCAGCCATGCTGTGGGTGAACTATGAGCTGACGCTGATGGTGCTGTGCTTTGTGCCCTTCATCCTGCTGTTCACCGTGATTTTCCGGAAGTTTTCCCGCCAGGCTTACCGCAGGGTGAAGGACCGCACCACCGACATCAATACCTACCTCTCCGAGAACCTGTCCGGCATCAAAATCACCCAGGCCTTCAACCGGGAGGAGGAAAAGATGGCGGAGTTCCGGGAGAAGAGCAACCTGCTGGGCAAGGCGAAGCAGCAGGAGATCTTCGTGTTCGGCATTTTCCGCCCCCTGGTGTATATGCTCTACATCAGCTCTATCCTGTGCCTGCTGTACCTGGGGGGCAAGGGGTATCTGGATGGGGCCTCCTTCCTGGGGCAGACCATCACCAGCAGCACCTGCGTCACCTTCTATATGTACATCTCCAAGTTCTACAACCCCATCCAGAACCTGGCGGAGCAGTTCAACTGGCTCCAGTCCGCCTTCGCCTCGGCGGAGAAGGTCTTTTCCGTCATGGACCTCCAGCCCGCCATTGTGGACGCGCCGGACGCCGTTGAGCTGACGGAGGTGCGGGGAGAGATCGAGTTCCGGGACGTGTGGTTTGCCTATGTCCCCGGCGAATGGGTGCTGAAGGGGGTTTCCTTCCATGTGAACGCCAGGGACACGGTGGCCTTTGTAG